>CAYZUF010000056.1:0-8218 GCA_964481645.1 uncultured Thermotogae bacterium | reverse complement strand
AAAGGAAGGGCATTTCGATTATCAGGGTTTGCCGACTTTGAAACCAGAGAAGACATTAGCGAGAGCCCTACCCTGTCCGAGACCACGCAAAGCCTTCAAGGATCCCTGCTCTACAGGTATCAGGACTTTGAGTACTACCTGGCCGGAAGCGGGGAAATCAGGAATGACCACCTTTCAGGAGAGACCATCAGTTCTTCCAGCATAGATCAGTCCTTCAGCTACAATTTCGACGGACTCATGTTTACCGCCGGATTCTCCAGTGATACGACGAAGAACCTGACCACGGGTACGAGTGTTTCCAGATCAAATTCTACCAGTTTCGGACTGGAGTCCACCGGTAGGCCCTACGTTGGTTTAACCATGACGAAAAACGACGAGACCATGGATTTTGATCTCGAATCCACCGTTAATCCCACGGAGAACCTGGAGGTCTCCCTTTCCGCCAGCGCTTCCATCGGTGGGGGTAGCCCGAGCTTTGGTGGATCTCTGAACTTCACCTACGAGTACGATCTCCCGCTGACCTTCCTAATAACCAAGGGCAGGGTCGATGGTTACGTCTTTGTCGATAAGAACCAGAACGGGAAAAAGGACGAAGAGGAGGAAGGCGTGCCCGAGTTGGTACTGACCATAAAGGATACGAAGATAGCCACCGGTGACCACGGATACTTTAAGTTCCCCCCCTTCATCCCGGGTATCTACGAATTGTCGATCGAAAGCCTACCGTCCAACTACGGCCCACTGGTTGAATTGCCCAGAGAGGTGGAAGTTACGAAAGGCGAGGAGAAGTCCGTGGGGGTTCCCTTGACCGAATTTTCCGAAGTATCCGTAAGTGTATTTTCCGACGACAATCAGAACGGTTCGAGGGAGACGGGAGAGGGAGGTATCGGCGGGGTAAAGGTATCCATCCGGGGGGAAGAGTTCGATCAACAAAAGGTTACAAATGACGAAGGGGAGATCACCTTCCGGAGGCTGGAACCGGGAAGTTATACCTTGAGAGTGGATAAGGGGACTCTGCCTCCCCGATCGGAAATAACTACGGACAACGCCGAAGTATCCTTTGACCTAACAGGTGGGGAAGGTAAAGAAGTTGAGATCGGAAGCTTCCAGAAACCCAGGGAGATAATCTTTGGCCAGCCGCCCGAGCCGGACTTCGCTTTCTCTCCGACCCCTCCCGGACCGGAGACCCAGGTCAACTTCTCCGGCGGTCTCTCAACGGACCCCGACGGAAAAATCACAAAATACGAGTGGGACTTCCAGACCGACGGAGAGGTAGATACTACGGGCAAGATTACCTCCTACCGATTCGAGGAGGCCGGAACCTATGAAGTAACTCTCACCGTCACCGACGACGACGGAAACGAGGCCTCCATCACCAAGGAAATAGTAGTGGTCGAAGAATAACGAGAACACCCGATCATCCCAGGTTCAGCGAAGGTCTGGGTCCGAGGGTTAACGGTGAAGCCTCCTCCTCTTGCTGAAATTTGTAAGCGGCAGTCACGGCGACCATCGCCCCGTTGTCCGTACAGAGCCCCGGCGGGGGAAAGGTGGTGGAAAGGCCGTTGGCCTCCGCTTTCCGGGATAACTTTTCCCGTAAGTGGGAGTTGGCGGAGACTCCACCCATCACCGAGATCGAATTCACTCCGACCTCCTCCGCAGCCCGGAGGGACTTCTGGACTAGTGTCTCCAGCACGGCTTCCTGAAAAGAGGCAAGGAGGTCCGCCAGATCGTACTCGTCCCGCTTTTCAATTTCCCTGGCCACCGCGCTCTTTAACCCCGCGTAAGAGAAGTCCAGACCCTCGTCGAGCAGGGGACGAGGAAAGTCAAAAGCAGCTGGATCGCCCTCCTGACTGAGCCGGTCGATCTCCGGGCCGGCGGGATAGCCCAGACCCGTCATGTACCCTATTTTGTCGAAAGCTTCGCCGGCGGCGTCGTCTCTGGTCGAACCCAACCGCTCGTAGTTACCCCAACCCTTTACCAGGACCAGGCTGGTATGTCCCCCGGAGACCAGAAGGGCCAGAAAAGGAGGAGGGGAGCACCCCCCGGGATAATGAGCGAAGATGTGGGCCTCGAGATGATTTACGCCCAGGAAAGGAACCCCTAGGGAATAAGCCAGGGATTTACCCAGGGAGAGGCCGACCAGGAGTGGGCCAACCAGACCGGGTCCGTAGGTAGCTCCAATTAAATTGATATCGGCCAGGCACAAATCCGCTTCCGCGAGAGCTTCGTCAATTAAAGGCGAGAACTTCTTGAGATGGTTGCGAGAAGCGATCTCCGGGACCACACCCCCGTACTTTTCGTGGAGATCGGCCTGAGAGTAAATTTTGTTAGCAACGACCTTTCCGTCTTCACGGACGATTCCCACTCCAGTCTCGTCGCAGGATGACTCCAGGCCTAGGGTATAGAAAGAGCTTATTGGTCGGTCAGCTCCTTTTTGAGGGTGCCGATAAAGGGTAAGTTTCGATATTTACCGGCGTAATCCATTCCGTATCCAACCAGAAAGAGGTCCTCCTCGAGGTCAAATCCCTTGAAGTCTATGTCTACGTCCTTCTTTCTTCTGCTGCTTTTATCCAGCAACGCGCTGACCTTGACCGCCCGCGGAGTCCGGGCGTTAAATCCTTTCAACAGGTGGTGGAGAGTCTCACCGGTGTCCACGATATCCTCGACCACGATCACCACCCGCCCGTTTATCGATCTGTCAAGATCCTTCAGTACCCTCACTTCTCCGGGTTCAGTTGCATCCCCGTACGTAGAAACCGACATGAAGTCGAATTCGATGGGGACCGCCATATAACGGGTCAAATCCGCCATAAAGACGGAGGCCCCACGGAGTATACAAACTGCGATGGGGGGGCGATCCCAGATTTCCTCTCGGCTCATCACCGCTTCCAGGTATTCGTCGACCTCGCCCGCGAGGTCTTTCACCCGGGCCTGAATTTCCTCCCGAGTATAAATTTTGCGATCTATATCGGTCTCTAAATTATATCTATGATTGCTCATGACTGATGACAACAAATTATATCGGTAAAGTGTCGTTTTTAAAGCTGGTACTTCTCTATCTGGTCCAGCCGATGGTTACAGAGCCGGTCCGCCCGAGCAATATTCTCGTCCTCCCGGGGCAGGTGGGTAAAACTCACCTCTTCGAAGTTGGCCACCAGTCCCCTGATCCGTCGGTACAACCGATAAAGCTCACCGTCCTTGACCTTCCATTTACCCGTTACCTGATTGACCAGAAGCTGACTGTCGGAAAAAAGGTTCACCTTTTTGTTTGTTAGGTCCTCCGCCCGTTGTACCGCCCTGATTACTGCATAGTATTCCGCCTGGTTGTTGGTACCCCTACCCATGTAACCAGCCTGGCTGGTAATTAACTCCCGGTTCCGATCTAATACCAGGTAAGCCCAGGCCGCGTCGCCGGGATTACCTCTGGATGCTCCGTCGGTGTAAATATGGAGCCTTTCCGGTTTATCGTTCATGTAAATGACGTACCCCCGCAGTTAACCGAAATAGATAATAAGGCTTGACTCCGGAATATTCAGCAGGGAGTTCCCAGGAAGTACCCTCTTTCCTTTTCAAGTCTTTCCGTGCTATGTGACTAAATATTTGCATGGAAACCCCCTGTATACTAGAATGAACCAAATTGGAGGTGTAAATATGGCCCGGAAAATACTACGGGTTGATGTGGATAACGAGACGACAGCATTCGAGGAGGTACCCGATGATTACCGTTATCTGGGGGGTCGAGGCCTAACCTCTCAGATTGTGGCCGACGAAGTGCCTCCGAACTGTAATCCCCTGGGACCCCATAATAAATTGGTCTTGGCCCCGGGAATAGTGACGGGTACCACCGCGCCCACATCCGGTCGACTATCGGTGGGCGCCAAGTCGCCACTTACTGAAGGGATAAAGGAGGCCAATGCGGGAACAAGTTTCGGCCAGAAACTGGCCAAGCTGGGGATCAAAGCCATAGTGGTGGAAGGGGAGCTAACCGACGCCGGTTATAAGTGCCTGAAGCTCGACAGAGAGGGTGCCCAATTGGTGGAAGCCGACCGATGGGCGGGCATAGGCCTGTACGAAGCCTACGAGGCGATTGAGGACGAGTACGGTAAGGACCTCGGAATTTGCGGTGTCGGAATAGCCGGAGAATTGATGGGAGCTAACTCCGGAGTCGCCTTCAACGATACAGAAGGGATGCCCAGCAGGTATGCCGGTCGGGGCGGTCTTGGGGCGGTCATGGCCTCCCGCGGTCTCAAGTTCATCGTGGTGGACGACCAGGGCGCGGACGGTGTGGAAATCGAAGACGAGGGGACCTTCAACCGGGGCAAAGAAAAATTAACCGACGCTTTGACCGAGCACGACGTAACCAAACCCGGGGGGACGCTAAATAGTTACGGGACCAGTGCTCTGGTTAACGTAATTAACGAAGCCGGAGCCTTACCCCAAAAGAACTTCTCCCGCGGCTCCGACGATAGAGCAGCAAAAGTTTCCGGTGAGCTCAAGGCTGAGGAGATAGAGAGACGGGGAGGAGAACGCCCGCACCGATGCAGTCCGGGGTGCGTTATCGGTTGTTCCGAAATCTGGACTAAAGAAGGTGGGGAGGATCCGGTCGGGGTCGTCGAGTACGAGTCGGTCTGGGCGCTGGGGCCAAACTGTGAAATCTACGACCAGGATACAATCGGAGAGTTAAACAGGCAATGTAACGATCTGGGGATGGATACCATCGAAATGGGTAATACTATAGCAGTGGCCATGGAAGGGGGCCTTGCTGACTTTGGTGACGGGGAAGAGGCACTCGAGATGATGAATGAAATTAGAGAGGGTACTCCTCTGGGCAGAATTCTGGTCAACGGAACTGAATTTACCGGAAAGGCCCTGGGGGTAACGAGAATTCCAACCGTCAAGGGGCAGGCGATGCCGGCTTACGATCCCCGGGGGATAAAAGGTATCGGAACCACCTACGCCACTACTCCCATGGGAGCCGATCATACCGCTGGATACGCAGTTGCCACGGAGATAATGGGTGTGGGGGGCGAGGCTGACCCCTTGAGCCCGGAGAAGGCAGAAATGTCCCGAAACTTTCAATACAGTACGGCGGTAATCGATACCACCGGTCACTGCCTCTTCACCGCCTTCGCGGTCCTGGACATCCCGGAAGGCCTGGAAGGGATGGTGGAGGAAGTCAACGGTGTACTTGGCACTGATCTCACGGTCGACGATATACCGGATATCGGAAAGCAGGTAATAGATACCGAGCGGGAGTTCAACAGGGCTGCCGGGTTTACCAAAGAGGATGACCGTATTCCCGAATTTATGCAGGAGGAAGAGCTCCCCCCGCATAACCAGGTATTTGACGTACCGGATAGCGAGCTGGATAAAGTCCTAGGGGGCTAGCTCGGACTTAGATCATGAAGGTCAAGCTTTTTGCCAGCTTTCGGGAGGGAGCAGGAACTTCCCGGGTGGAAATAGAAGCCGGCACCGTCCGGGAGTTGCTCCATAAATTGACCGAGAAATATGAGGACCTGAGTGATCCCCTGCTGGTGGAGAAAGATGGAAAAGAAGAAGTGGGTAGCGGAGTAACCGTAATGCTCAACGGAAGGAACATTCGCTTCTTACAGGGCTTGGGTACGGAACTCAAAGAGGACGATACGATTGCGATTTTTCCACCCATAGGGGGTGGGTAGAGGGGATGGCCATAAGCGTAAAACTCTACGGGGTCTTAAGAGAGGTTGCTCCGGAACTGGACTCGACTAGCGGGACCATCGGGCTGGTAGATATAGCGCCGGCGGTGGTCAATACCACGGCCGACGTATTGAAGAAGCTCGAAATCAAGAAAGAAGAGGTCAGTCACGTATTTGTCAACGGAAAGTATTCCTCCCTGAACAAGGAAGTAAAAGACGGGGCTAAGGTGGCTTTCTTCCCCAGGGATATGGGTCTATTGTACCACTGGTATTTCCAGGAGGAGGAGTAACCGCGGACAAATCCTTTTCTCTTTTTGTCATCCGGATTAAAACCTCCTGGCTTCCAATGGCAGGAGGTTTTTATTTCTGAGATCCGGGACAGATGGACTGGAGGGGCGAGCTCCTCGAGCCAGGTTCTATATTTCCCCTACCAGATCGAGTCCTTCCTCCATAGTTCCGTCACCGGGTTCCCAGTTTACCGGACAAACGTGACCCTCGTGCTCGGAGACGAACTTGGCGGCCCGCAATCTTCTAAGGATTTCCGCCACATTCCGCCCAATACTATTATCGTGGATCTCCATGTGGACGAGCTCCCCGTCGGGGTCAATTATAAACGTTCCTCGGCGGGAGAGGCCTTCTTCTTCGTTATACGTCCCGAATTGTTTACTAATCTTGCCCGTCGGGTCTGCTATCATCGGGTAGTTGACCTTCCCGATGGACTCGGAGTGGTCGTGCCAGGCTTTGTGAACGAACGTGGTGTCTGTGCTGACGCTCAACACTTCTCCGTTTTCTGACCGGAAATCCTGGTATTTCTTCGCGAAGTCCTCCAGTTCCGTAGGGCAGACGAAGGAAAAATCCGCCGGGTAGAAGGCCAGAACGACCCAGTTTCCCCGGTAATCATCTAGTTCGACCGTTTCCACCTCATCCTGATAGTACGCTTCTGCTTTGAAATTATCTATTTTATCTCCTACTTTGACCATTATTATCACTCCATTGTTAAAAAGAAATGAGTATCAGTTGATAATAAGTTAAGATAAGAATATTTCAACCCCTATCTCCCCGGTTGGGGAAACCCGGACTAAAGCTTCCGGCTAATTTGCTCGAGCCGGGTTTCCCGGTTAACCTTACTGCATATGAGCCTTACTAACTATTCCCGTTTCCTCAGTCTGCTTATATTGTTCCTGATGGTGGCCCTGAGTGCCTCCTCAGAGGCTGTCGGTGCTGATTGCTTCGTCGATTTGACCCGGGCCCCGGTAGTAAGATATTGTCCCGCTTCCCCGAGCAACTTTTCCCGGGAGCGTAGAACGGCCGAGGAGATCAACTATATCGTCATTCATACGGTCCAGGGTTCGCTGGAGAGTGCAATCCATACGTTCAGTTCTTCCGACCTGGACTATCCTAGAAGCGCCCACTACACTATCGGCAAATCGGGGGAAATAATTAAGTCCGTGCCGGCACGTAGAGTTGCCTGGCATGCCGGGACTTCCGAACCGGGAAGCGGGGGGAAGTACGAAAGTAGGGTACTGAACGGGAATTCAATTGGGATAGAGCACGCCGGCTTCGTGGAGGACCCGAATTTTCCCACTCCGGAACAGTATTATTCGTCGGCGGCGTTAACCCGCTATCTCTGCGAACTCTACGATGTCCCCATGGATAGAGAACACATCGTGGGACACGAGGAGATCAAGTGGGCAAAAGGTGATCCCGGTCCCCAGTGGAACTGGGATTATTACATGAAGCTTGTAAGGGTTGGGTCCCGAGAACCGGTAACCCCCGTCCGGGCGAGTGAGGAAGCAGAGGGGGAAATCAGGACCGGCAACTTTCTCAGTTACGGGTTAGTCGCCGTGGGAGCCGCTCTGGTCGCCTTTGGCCTCCTCGCTGGAGGATAACCCCCGGATTAAATTAGATTCAAGTTTCCCTTAAGAACCCTGAGAGATGCAAAAGGAGGTCGAATAATGGTCTCTGAAGGTAAGAACCAGGATTTTGAACGTTTACGTCAGGAAATCTTTGATTACGTAATGAAAGACAACCCCGTCCTAGCAACCAGGATGGGTGTACACCAGTACGACGGGCGTCTTCCCGAAGGTTCCCGAGAATCACAAAAAAGGACCATTCACCGGTTCGAGAAATGGCGCACCGAGCTAACCGAGCTGGATCGGGGTCAGCTTCAGGAGAGGGAGCGGGATTCGCTGAAAGTGGGCAGACACTTTCTGGAACTGAGGCTGTTTGAGCTCAAGGAGCTTCGACTCTGGGAAAAGAACCCCAATCAACCTCAGGCCATAGGATCGAGCTTGTTACCCCTGTTAAAGAGGGACTTTGCCCCTCTCGAGACCAGGTTGAAAAGTGCCATCGAACGCATCGAAGGGATTCCGAAGTTTCTCGAGAACGGGAAGGAAATGGTGGTGGATCCGGTGGAGCTCTGGGTTAAAGTGGGGCTGGAATCTCTGGATGGATTGCCGCGGCTACTGGAAAGCGTGGACCGGGCCGCGGAGGAAACCGATCTCGTCGAGGAGGACCGAAGTCGCTTGTAGGCGGGGATAGAGGAG
>CAYZUF010000055.1:0-8349 GCA_964481645.1 uncultured Thermotogae bacterium | reverse complement strand
CCTGTGGGAGAAGACAGGCAAGAAACGGGTCGGGAATTGAGTCAATAACGTCCCGGTTAATTCGAAGATTCTTCGTTGGGGGCCTCCAGGACCGCGATAGCCAGGGCGTACTCCTTCTGGTGGGTTATTGAAACATAGACCTCCGTTCCCGCGGATATGATATCTCGAGCCGGAGGAGTAAACCGGATCTCTGGGCCGCCCTTTAGGGAGGAGAGAACCTCCATGGATTTCCAGGGCAACCTCTCGCCGGCGGCCTTGATCAGAGATTCTTTGACGGCGAATCTCCCCGCCAGATGTTCGTACTTTCTTCGCCTGGAGAGACAGTAGTCAAGTTCCTCGGGGGTGAAGACCCTCCCCAGAAATGCATTCCCCCACTCCTCGACCAGCCCCCCTATCCGCGCCACCTTCACTATATCTATTCCCACACCCCGGAGGGTCACCGCACACCTCGCATTTCTAGACTGCCAGCCGCTCGGCCCGTATTATCGAGGCCAAATCGTCAATCGCCCTTCCTAGATCGTCATTTACTACCAGGTAATCAAATTCCCCGATGCGAGCGAGTTCGTCCCGGGCCACCTGGATTCGCTCTTTCCTGGTCTCGGCGTTCTCCGAACCCCTGTTTACCATCCTTTCTTCAAGCTCCTCGAGAGAAGGTGGGGCCAGAAAAACGAAGACGGCCTCCAGGGAAGGGTCCTTCCGGAGCTGTGTGGCACCCTGAACGTCGATATCCAGAAAAGGATCCCTGCTGGAGCCTTCTATCTCCTCGATCTCAGCTCGGGAGGTTCCGTAATAGTCTCCGTAGATCTCCGCCCATTCCAGGAAGCCACCTTCCTCTTTCATTTGCTCAAATTCATCCCGCTCCACAAAATAATAATCTCGACCGTCCGATTCCTCCGGTCGCTTTTTCCGGGTGGTATGGGAGACTGAATAGGTAAGCCTATCATCTTTCTCAAGGAGACTATCCATAATCGTCGTCTTCCCCACCCCGGAGGGACCGGTAAGAACAAAAAAAATTGACCGTCGCCTGTATTCGTTAAGATCCATCGAATAGGACCGACCTCCAGAGTTGCCGGGCCACAATACCCAACATGCCCGGGGACTCAGGCCAGATTTCGGGATTGCTCTTTGAATTTCTCCAGGGCAAGCTTCATCTCGATGACCTGAGACTGAATTTCCCCGTCCTTGGACTTCGCCCCCAGCGTATTTATCTCCCGTTGCAGCTCCTGGCGAACAAATTCGAGCTTCTTTCCCACAACTCCACCTTCCTTTAGCGCTTCTTTTGCCTTCTCCAGGTGGGATTTCACACGAGACAATTCCTCGTTTACGTCCACCTTATCGGCAAATAAAGCCAACTCCTGTTCCAGCTTATCTTCTTCTAGATCTACCTCATCCTCGAGGAGTTTCTCCACTCGCTCCTCCAGCTCTTCCTTGTACCGGCTGACCACCTCCGGAATCATCTTCTCCGTCTCCTCCAGTCGCCTGGAGATCTCGTCCAGATGATCCAGTAGATCTTCCCTGATAGCTTCTCCCTCTTCCGCCCCCGCCTCTAGCGCCCGGTCAACGGCCTCGGACAAGACCTCCTTGACCAGCGACCAATCTCCTTTGTAGAGGGGCTCGGTCTCCAAGAGGTCGAGGTCAATCAGGTCCCGCAGCGTCGGCCCCTCCGGAAGACCGAGTTCGTCCGCGAGGCTGGAGAGGCTGTCGAAGCTCTCCTCGATCGCCTTCCGGTCGAGCTCTCCTGAGGCTAGGCCGTTATCACCTCCAGCTTCAATCTCCACCTCGATCCGCCCCCGGGGGAAGGACTTCTTGATAAATTTCTCCGCTCTGTGAGCCAGGGAGGGGTCCTCTTCGAGTCCACGAACCTTCACGGAGGTCCCCTTATGGTTAACGGTTCTAACCGAAGCCTTTATCGTACCTCCGTCGCTCCGAGCCCGGGCCTCCCCGTAACCTGTCATCGAATAAACGCAGTTGCTATCCTCGAAATCCGATTGCACTGTACCCAACCACCTCCCTGCCGTACCCGGCAACTTCACCGGAGGTCGCGTATTTGAGCTGGGTCGGATGGAGATCCTCCCTCAGGGCGAAGTCCAGCAATACAGCAATTGCTCCGTAGCCGCATATCGAGATGTGGTGATCCCTTACTCTTTCGTAAAGTTCATCTATCTCCCTGTTCATTATCGATCCTATCGCTCGTGCATCCTTCTCCTCTGCCACTTCCTGAGCCTCGTAATGGGAAAAATCCGTGCTGGCAATCAGCAGCGTCTCAGGGGAGACGGTCTCGGCGAGAGCAGCGGCTAGATCCGCGGCCACTTCCCTCCCCTGATCCTTGAGACAAATGGGAACGATTGAAAAGTCGCTTCCCCATAAACCCTGGAGAAAAGGTAACTGGACTTCTATAGAATGTTCCCGCAGAAAGGCGGAACGATTCTCCTGGAGCCGCTCGCTGGCATCCAAAATTCTCCCCCCCAGCTCCACATCCACCTCCACGGTACCAAGAGGGGTGGACCACCCACCTTCGGCGAGCAAAGAAGCTTCCGGGCCCAGGCCCGAATGATTCGTCCCCACAATTACCACCGCCTCCGGCCTCCCCAGTTTTCCCATCCATCTATAACCGTGGGCAGCAACCGGGCCCGAATAAGGGTAGCCGGCGTGGGGAACGATCAACCCCACCGGACCGGGAAAGGGTTCGCGGGAACCGGTAGGAATCTCCCCCGGCCCGTGGGGACCAGTATAGCAGGACTCAATTTTATCTACCAGCTCGCCCTCCTTCCCGGGATAGAATTTCCCTGCAACTACCGGTCCAATGACGTCCTCCATAGTTTTACCGCCCTCCGAATCGTCACTGAGGATCAAGCAATTATAAGCTAACCAAAACCTTTTGGCAAAATCGTTTCTCCTCCCCATCCCCTCCACTCCATCTCGCCCCTTATTGATCTAACCACTAACTTCGGTATAATTAACTAGATTTTGGGAGATCGTCTAATGGTAGGACGGCAGGTTCTGGACCTGCTAGTGGAGGTTCGAATCCTCCTCTCCCAGCCAGAAATGGTCCCGTCGTCTAGCGGCCTAGGATATCGGGTTCTCATCCCGGCGACAGGGGTTCGAATCCCCTCGGGACTGCCAGCTTGCTATTCAGCTAGCCTACCCCACAAACGCACAAACGATAGATAAGTGAGAAGAGGGCTGAGGCTCATTTACAACTCTCCGAGCTTGAGAAGAATCAATCCCTATCGTAAAATTCCTGAGTTAAGAGGTGAGTCTAATTGAACGAGGATAACGACTTCCACAATCGTGACTTCAACCGTGGAGACGAAGACGACGACGGGGATAACCGCGGGCAGTTCAATCTTCCCGACAATAACAACAATAACTTTCGCAATATAGCTCTGATAGTAGGAGCTATCATACTCTCCCTCATTCTCTTTCAAACCCTCTTTAACTCTCCTTCCGCGCAGGACGAAATAAGTTACACGGAGTTCCTGCGGCAGGTAGAAAACGGACGGATTCGCGAGATTACAATCAAGGGGGGATTGATAAACGGGGTTTACAAGAGCGGCGGGAGCTTTGTAACCAGAGGACCGCCGAAATCGACGGATTACCTGTCGAAACTAAGAGAACAGGGGGTGGCAATTACGTTCAAAGAGGATTCCGAGAGCAACTGGTTCTTCTCTTTGCTCATTTCTTTGTTGCCCGTCCTGGTGAAAATGGGTCTCCGGGTATCCATGATGCGCCGGATGCAGGGCAATAATGCCCTGAATTTCGGCGAAAGCAAGGCGGATCTGGTCAACAAGGAATTCTCCGAAGTGACCTTTGAGGACTTCGCCGGGGTGGAGGAGGTCAAACAGGAAGTACAGGAGATAGTGGAGTACCTGAAAAACCCGGAGAGGTTCAAGAAATTAGGGGCGGAGGTCCCCAAGGGAATGATTCTGGTTGGCGCACCGGGTACGGGGAAAACCCTTTTATCGCGGGCTATAGCGGGAGAAGCGGAGGTCCCTTTCTACCAGACCAGCGGATCAAACTTCGTGGAAATGTTCGTCGGCGTCGGAGCCTCCCGCGTCCGTAATATGTTCGAGAAAGCCAAGAAAAATGCCCCCTCAATCATCTTTATCGACGAACTGGACGCGATTGGAAGAAAAAGAGGGGCCGGGCTCGGCGGCGGCCACGACGAACGGGAACAGACTCTCAACGAGCTCCTGTCGGAAATGGACGGTTTCGATCCCAACGAGGGAGTGATCATTCTTGCTGCTACCAATAGACCGGACGTCCTGGATCCAGCCCTGCTTCGGCCCGGAAGATTCGACCGGAAAATTACCGTTCCCACTCCCGATATTGAAGGCAGAGAGGAAATATTAAACGTTCATACCAAAAACAAACAGTTAGCTGAAGACGTGGACCTCGAGGTCCTGGCCCGGAGAACACCGGGTTTCGTCGGGGCCGATCTGGAGAATCTGGCCAACGAGGCAGCTCTGCTGGCCGGGCGAAAGGAAAAAGACCTCGTCGAAATGACGGACTTCGAGGAGTCGATTGACCGGGTGATCGCCGGAGTAAAACGAAAAGGAATGGCCATAAGTGAGGAAGAAAAGGAAAAGATAGCCTATCACGAATCCGGTCACGCGATCGTTGGCAAGTTATTACCGAATGCGGACCCCGTGCACAAGATATCGATCATCCCCAGATCCAACGGCGCCCTGGGCTTTACCCTCCAGCTACCTCTAGAGGAGAAATTTCTGGTTTCCAAGTCGGAGCTTCTCGACAAACTGACCACTCTACTGGGCGGCAGGACCGCAGAAGAACTAATTTACGACGAGGTCACCACCGGAGCCCAGGATGACTTCGAGAAGGGAACGGATATAGCCAAGCGAATGGTCGTACAATACGGAATGAGTGATGAAATTGGACCTATCAATCTCGGTCGGGAGAACGGCAACGTTTTCCTCGGGGAGGAGATCGTGAAAAGCAACGAGCATTCGGAAGAGGTATCCTCGCTGGTAGACAGGGAAATCCGGGGTATAGTGGAAAGCTGTCACAGCAAGGCGAGAAAGCTCCTCGAGCACAACAAAGAGGTACTTACCGAACTTGCCGAGAAATTAATCGAGGTGGAAGAGTTAGAAGGGGACCAGCTGGAGGAAATACTCGACAGAGCGGCCGTCCCGGCCAACGGTTCCTGACACCCACCATCATGGCTAAAGACCTCGTCGTCCTCGGTTCAACCGGCTCTATCGGAACCCAAACTCTAGAAGTAATCGAGGCTTTAGAATCTTCCGGCCAGGAGAGCTTCAACGTCAGGGGTCTGAGCTGCGGGACCAACACCGAATTGCTCGCGGACCAGGTAAGAAAATTCGGGCCCGAGCGAATCTCCGTAAAGGGCGAAAAGGAAAGAGAATCAATCTCGTCGGAGATACCGGAGCAGGTGGAAATAAGGATCGGTCGAGAGGGATTACGCTCTCTGGCCAGTTTTCCCGATGCCAGCATCGTTGTAAATGCTCTGGTCGGCTTTGTCGGGCTGGAACCCACGCTGGAAGCTATCGGGAACTCGGAGAGGTTACTGCTGGCCAACAAGGAATCGCTGGTGGTCGGGGGAGCGCTGGTAACGGACCGACTCCGGGACTCCCATACCTCTTTGATTCCCATCGACAGCGAGCACAACGCGATCTTTCAGGCCCTTCAGACAGGCGGCCATCACGAGGTGGAATCCCTGATAATCACCGCTTCCGGCGGCCCGTTTCTCTCCACCCCGCTGGAACAAATTCCTGCCGCGACTCCCCGGGAGGCCCTGGATCATCCCAACTGGGATATGGGAAACAGGATAACCTGTGACTCGGCCTCCATGGTAAACAAGGGGCTGGAGGTAATCGAAGCGCATTGGCTCTTCAACCTACCTTACCGGAAAATTCAAGCAGTGATTCACCCGCAATCCGTGGTCCACTCGCTCGTTCAATTCAGGGACGGTTCCATGATCGGAGAACTGGGTGAACCGGACATGAAGGTCCCCATCCAGTACGCCCTCACTTACCCCGAGAGGATGAAAAATAACTACCAGCGGACGAAACTCGTAGATCTCGCCCGGCTGGAATTCCGGGAGCTCGAGGAAGCGAGGTATCCCGCCTACAAGGTGGTGGTGGAAGCGGGAAAACGGGGGGGAAACCGGCCCGCGGCCGTAAACGGGGCCGACGAGGCGCTAATCGAAGAGTTCCTCGGAGAACGGATAAAATTCGGGGATATAGCAAAGGGGCTCGAGAAGGTCCTCCAAGAGCTCGACCCGATCCAGGAGCCGACCCTCGAGGAGTTAAAAGCCACCGACAAGTGGGGGAGGAAAAGAGTGAGAGAACTCGTCCAAGAAAAGGCAATTGGAGGCGGCTAGAGCTATGTCCAATAGATGCGTATACTGCGGAGAGCGGCAGGGTAAACGAGAGTGTCCGGCCCTGGGGGGGATGATTTGCAGTCGGTGCTGCGGGGAACATCGGGGGGTCGAAATAAACTGCTCTCCGGACTGCCGCTATTTTAAAAAACACGAAGAATTCCAGCAATCAAAACAGGCGGAAGCTTACAGGGTGACCTGGGTGGAGAAAAACGAGGACCTCCTGGAAGCCGAGGAGAGAACTCTGATCGACGCCATCGGGGTCCTGGAGCTGATCATCCTGGATCGGTATCGCGACGATCCGACCCTGACCGACCGCCAGGTCATAGAAGGCCTGAAGGGTCTAGGAAACCGCTTCAAAAAAATAGAGTTGCCCGGGAGCCCCTCCGAGTTCAGCGATTCCGCCTACGAAGATCTCAAATCTCTGGTGGAGAGTGGTAAGTACACGCGGGAACAGCTAAAGGAAGCTACAGCGAGGTTACGGACGGTGGCGGAAGCCTTTTCCGACGGTTCCCGCCGCCTGGTACAGGGGGTAGTGGGTAGAATCAAGGAAGATTACGACCTCCCCCTCGAGGAACCCGAAGAGGGGAAAAGCAAACTGGAATCCCTGATAACAACCCCCGGAGAGCTCAACAAAAGGTAACCAATTCGAAAAACAGGGGCCCTACCGTTCAAACCTCCCCGGTCAGTCCCCGAGTTGGACTAGCTCCTCGAGCAGGGTTTCCTTCAGCCCCAGCACCAGCCCGGCACCCAGATAGGTGATTACCCCGGCAGTTACCCCTACGGCGACGACGGAAAAGTCCCTTGCAAACGGGGCCAGCTCCCGAACGGCGAAGACAGCTAACCCCATGACCGCGGCCGAGCCCAGCACCCTGACCACAAAGAGGGCCGAGGGTAAAAACTCCCTTAATCCGGTCTTTTTTCGGAACGCAACCAGCAGAAGGCTTCCGTTGACCACCCCGCTAACCCCGGTCGCCAGGGCCAAACCTCCAACCTCCATCGGTTTTACCAGGAGGAGATCCAGCCCCACGTTGACCCCCACCGCAACCAGACTCACTACCACCGGGGTGATGGTATCTTTCGTGGAGTAGAAAGCTCGGGAAAAGAGAGTAACCAGGCTGTAGCCCACCAAGCCAACCAGATAAAAGTGCAGAACGTGGACCGTCCTGGCGGTATCCGAGGGCAGAAAATTTCGATGCTCGAACAACAACTTGACAATCGGTTTCCCCAGCAAGAACAATCCCAGGGTAGCGGGAACCACGATCAGCAAAGAAATTTTAACCCCCCGGGCCAGCATCTGGGCAAAGTCCGAGGTGTCGCCCTTAGCCCAGCGTTCGGACAGTCTGGGTAATATGGCCGTCGATATGGCAATCGCAAACAGCCCCAGGGGTAATTGGTACAATCTGGTCGCGTACTGAAGGGAGGAAACGGACCCGGGAACCAGATGTGAGGCGAGCTTGTTATCCACCATCACGTTGACCTGCATGGCAATCAGCCCGAGGACCACGGGCAACATCATTCTCAGGGCCCGCTTCAGTCCGGGGTGGAGAGGGAAAAGAACCGGAGACCAGGAAAATCCGCTCCTTCGCAGGTAGGGAGTCTGAAAAGCGAGCTGTCCGAAGCCGCCGACCAGCACCCCCACGGCCAGTCCGAAAATGGGGCGGGAGAAAAACCGGCCGAGCAGTAGAGCCCCGACGATGACTCCAACGTTGAAGAAGACCGGAGCGAATGCGGGAGCAAAGAACGATTTCTTCGACTTCAGGATCCCCATTACCAGGGCAGCCATCCCGATGATCCCGATGAAGGGGAATATCACCCTGGTCAGCTCGACGGTCAATTCCTGCTGTGAGGGGGAAAACCCGGAAGCGAGAAAGGGAATGAAGTAAGGTGCCAGCCAGATCCCGGCCAGGATTATGAGAGGAAAAGAGACCAGGGCGAGGTTTATGGCGTTGGAGGCCATCCTCCTCGCTTCTCCGGGGTCGGACTGGAGA
>CAYZUF010000054.1:0-8398 GCA_964481645.1 uncultured Thermotogae bacterium | reverse complement strand
TTAATATTACACAGGTTATTGTCTCTATTGGGGTTGCTGCATGGGTTTTCAATATTGCTGGAGGGCACGCTCCCCCATTTCCAGAAGCTTACGACTATTTCCCCCCTTTTCTAGCTTTTTTGACGTCTATACTTGTTAATGTGTCTTTAGTTTCCGGAGTGCTTTCGTTAGTAGAGGGGGAAAGTTTTCTATACCAACTGAAAGTAAATTTACGAGATTTGGATCTACAGTTTTTTTCCTTGGCAGTCCTTTCTGTCTTAATTGCCATCACGTATGCTACTTCTCCGTGGGCCGTATTCTTAGTTGTAGCACTTCTTCTCTTGGTAAATGCATCATTAAGGAGCTACATTAACCTCCGAAAACAGGCCAAGCGAACCTTCGAGAAGATAATGGATCTCCTTAATAAACGAGATCCCTATACCCACGAGCACTCGGAATCGGTGGGAGATTTGGCAGAAGCTATTGCTGAAGAGATGGGAGTTACTCCTGCTAAAAAGGAAGACATAGTCTCTGCGGCCCGGGTGCACGACATCGGGAAGCTGGGAATTCCGGACAGTATTTTGTTGAAGAAAGGGGATTTAGACGAGGAAGAGTGGGAGACGATGAAGGAACATCCCGAGCTGGGGGCCGATATCTTAAGTGGTTTGACTATATACGAGGACGCTGTAGAGGTAGTAAGGCACGAGCACGAACGCTGGGACGGAAGCGGTTACCCGGATGGGCTGGAGGGAGAGGATATCCCCCTGGGGTCCCGGGTAGTGGCTGTCGCCGACGTCTGGAATGCCCTGAGGACCAAGAGACCCTATCGAGGCCCATTTTCCAAAGAGGAGGCCCTTGAAGAAATCAAAGAAATGTCCGGAGTCAAGCTGGACCCGGAAGTAGTTGATGCTCTGCTGGAGGTCCTCGGTTCGGAAAAGGAAGGCGAGAAAGACTAGATCATGTTATTCCTTTGGGGGGTCATCCTGGGAGTAGTTGTGGGCTTCCTTCGAGGAGGCAACATAGCCAACCTCGAGGATATGAATATTCGGTTCCTCCCGCTGGTTGTCCTTGCTTTGATCATTCAGCTCTTGATTTTCCCGCTTTTCTCCGAAGAGCCCCTGATCTCATTTGGGACCGAATATCTTCATCTCGCGTCTTACCTTATCCTGACTGCGTTTGTAGTTTTAAACTGGAGGATCTGGCAAATTCCCATGATGGGGGTCGGAATGGGGCTCAATCTCCTGGTGATATCCTTGAATGGAGGGTATATGCCCGCCTCCGTGGAGAGCTTGCGGAGGGCGGGTGAAAACCAGGTCGCGAATAATTTGCTTCAAGAAGGAACTTATGGTAATGTAATGAATATGGACGGTTCCACGGTTTTAGATTTTTTGGGAGATTGGTTGTATCTACCCAGGTGGTTCCCCTTTTCTACTGCGTTTAGTTTGGGGGACTTGCTCGTCATTATGGGTCTGATCTTCTTCTTCGGGATGGGGATGGTAAAACATCAGACCGTCTCGTAAACCAAAAAAGAGGGCCAGGTTTCCCTTGCCCGTGCTGACTCGAACAGCAACCTTGACCGGTCTGGGAAAAATTGACGCTTCCAAGGAGGCTGAGGAGCGCTACAAACCCTGGACCGTCGGGCTATGAACCCTAGTCTATGGTCGGCACCATGCCGCGGACTTCCCGGCGCCGCATCCGGGCTTTTACCCTCTTCGCGTTACGCGGCGGTTGATATTTCTTTAGGCAATATTAGAAAAAGGATATCAAGCAAATATAAATTTTTTATGAAGAAGTCATTATTTTTATAATTCTTACCCAAAAAATAAAAAATCCTTCAATCTATATTCTTAATGCCCATTTATCATAAATTTGAGCAATTATAATTGATGGGATGTATTGGTTCAAGGGAGACGCTGGAGGCTTCTCCTCTATAGTTCGAAGATCGTGATCCCTTCTCCCCCTTCTGAGGGTGGAGGTCCGTAACATTCTTTGATTAGGTGGGAGGAACGCAGATGGTCCCTAATATTTCTTCGAAGGGTCCCCGTCCCCTTTCCGTGGAGGATACGACCTTTACCCCGGTCGGCGCGGATGAGACGATCCACGTACTTGTCGACTTCTCGCAGAGCTTCTCGGACGGTCAGCCCCCGGACGTTAATTTCGTAGCCCACGGGTTTGGAGTTCGAGCTATAGTGGACGCCAGGTTTGAACTTTTCCCCTTTTCCGCTCTTTTGGGTATCTTCCCTCAGGTCCGAAAGCTCCGTGGTTAGCTTTATTCCGTTTACGCTTACCTCGATCTCGTCTTCGTTTTTTACCCGGACTACCTCGCCTTTCTGTTCGGTACTCTCCACCCAGACCTCTTTACCTGGTTCGAGTTCGTCCAGTTTCAACGGTTTTTCTTCTCCTTCACGGTGGACCGCCTGTCGACCTTTGTTGACCGTCTCTTCCAGTTTTTGCACTTTCTTCAGCGCCTCTCTGGCTTCCTCTTCTTCAGAATCTCTGGCTTTGGCGATTGCGCTCTCGATTTCCCTTTTCGCCTTTTCGATGAATTTGTCAAGCTCCCGCAAATCCTCGCTCAGGGCGTTCTTTTGGTCGGACCGGAGTTCTTCCAGCCTTTGATTATACTCCTCCCGGGTCTCCTCGGCCTCGGTCAGTTTTTCTTCTATTTGTTGCCCCTTCTCCCGGATCCTTCTTTTTTCTTTGACCAGGTCCTGGATTATATTTTCTGCCTCAATTTTCCCCTCGTCGAGGAAACCTTCCGCTCGGGAGATTATTTCCTCGGCCAGTCCCAGTCGAGAGGCGATGATGAACGCGTTGCTCTTGCCGGGGACCCCTTCCAGAATGTGATAGGTGGGAACCAGTTCTTCCGGGTCGAAATCGACCGAGAAAGTGGCCAGCTGGGGGTGATTGAAGGAGAAGTTTTTAATTGCGGTGAAGTGAGTGGTTACCGCAAACCTGGTTTCGGCCTCCAGCAACTCTTCGAGTATGGCTAAACCCAGAGCTGCCCCCTCTTCGGGGTCGGTTCCGGCCCCGAGTTCGTCCAGCAACACCAGGCTCCTGGAGTCCAGTTTGTCCAGAATACCCACGATATTTCCCATATGAGAGGAGAAGGTGGATAGGCTCTGTTCGATGCTTTGTTCGTCCCCGATGTCGCTGAAGACGTGGTGGCAGATCTCCAGTCTGGTATCCTGATGGGCCGGAATGGGAATTCCCGATTGAGCCATGAGGGTAAATAGTCCCACCGTTTTCAGGGTGACTGTCTTCCCCCCGGTGTTCGGCCCGGTGATAGTTGCTCCCTGCTCCGTCCGGCCGAACTTGATGGTGATGGGCACCACCTCGTCCTGGTCCAGTAGAGGGTGTCGGGCGTCGATCAGAGCCAGTCCCCCGTCTTCCGTCAGTTTGGGAACGGAACAGGAGTATTCCTGGGTGAACTGAGCCCGGGCGTAGATGGAATCGAGCTCTCGAAGCGATTTCTGGTTTTGCCTCAACTCCCACTTCTTTTGCTTGAAAAGGTCGGTTAACTTTCCCCGGATCCTCTTCTTCTCGTCCAGGATTTCCGAGGTCAGATCCTTGAGCCGGTTATTGAGTTTGACTGCAGAAGACGGTTCGGCGTAGAGGGTCTGGCCCGAGTTCGAACTTCCATGAATTACGCAGTCCACCCTTTCCTTTGCCGAGCTCCTCAGCGGAACCACCAACCGATTCGATTTTTGGACGACCACCCTGTCCTGGATCAAATTCTGATGTTTGTCCAGAAAAATCTGCAGCTGGTCTTTGATCCTGGTCTCTATTTCTCGCTTTTGCTTGAGCAGATTAAATAGTTCCGGAGTCGCTGTATCTCGGATCTCCCCTCTCCTGTTTATCTTGGACTTTATCTCCCTCTGGAGCCCATCCAGGTTACTGATTCTTTCCGCCAACCCGGCTAGGTATTCGGTCTCTTCCCGGGGCTGGTCTAATATGTATTCCCTTGCCTCTTGAGCGACCTGAAGGGTGCCGTTGACCTCTAAGAAGTCGGAAGGTTCCAAAGGGGGATGTTCTTGGGCCTGCTTGATCAGGGGCTCGAAGTCGGTCACTTCCCCCAGCTTGAATGGCTCCGGTTTTTCCAGTAAATCCCGGCACTCCTCTACCTTCGTCAGCTCCCTTTCTATCTCCTCCCTATCCGCGCTCGGATTCAACTCTTTGACCTGTCCTTTTCCCAGGGGGGATACGGCGAAGTCTTTTACTATGTCTTTGAGCTTTTCGAATTCGAGATCCCGATAAGTTCGCTCGTTAGTTACCCTTTTGTTGCTCATATTTATCCGTTGGTCTAAATTGTGTGAATTACAGCTCGGAAGGGCTAAGGGAAGATTGATTAATCACTATTTCCCCATTCCAAGATCTTCAACCCGACTTCTGCAGTTCCGGTATCCACGATACCCAGTTTTTTCGCCGCCTGGAAGGAGAGATCGATTATCCGGTCCTTGATAAATGGGCCTCTATCGTTGATCTTAACTACTACCTTGTTTCCCGTACTCATATCTACCACCCTGACCCTGGTGCCGAAAGGCAGACTTTTGTGGGCGGCAGTCATCTCGTTCATATCGAAAACCTCCCCGCTGGCGGTGGGGTTCCCTTGAAAGTTCGGCCCGTACCAGCTGGCGACACCCGTCTGGTAGAAGCCGGTCCCTGAATCGCTCACCAGGGCCATTACCACCCCAACCGCGATGAGCGAAACCCCGAGTAATAGAAAAACTTTTTGCATCTTCTCCTCCGTCAGGCGTCTGGGGTTAAGAACTGATGAGCTCCTCCAGATATTCTTCGATGTCGGTCAAACCGTAGACCGTGCGACCGACTTCGTAGTCCTCCAGCCAGGCCTCCTTGACTGTTTCGTCGCGGCGAATTTCCACGTCTTCGATTCCCAGACTGGAAATCATCGTTTCAGCCTCGTTTTCTATCTGCTTGTTTTTTACGCGGAACAAGAACCTCTCCAAATTCATGCGGCATTCACCTCTCTCTGGCGATCGTTCCAATATTCAGGTAATTTAATCGTGAGTAAACTCGCGAATCCACGCTAAACCCAGCTCATCCGCTAAATGATAAGCATTCCACCGGGCTGGGTAAAGGATCTCCGGGAGCTGAGGATTTTTATCCTTCGCCCTCCAGCGTCTTCCCGGCGGTCTCCAGTACGGACTGGAAATCCCGGAAGTCCTCCACGGGCATACTTATGCTGGCGTAGCCGTACTGAAAAATTATCTCGTTCGTCTCGTCGTCAAGCCAGACTGCTATCGGAGTATCCGTCTCCGTCGATCCTTCGGCTAGATCCTCGATGCTAATCTTCATCACCTCCTAAGGTAAAGTAACTGCTTCTTCCTCAATATTTCAAGCTACCGTGGTTTGAGCCGAGGCGGCTCCCGGCTGATAGTTTGACCCAGGGCTAGTTAGGGCTGGGGCTGCCGGATAAGGCAATTGAGATATTTTTCGATAGACCTCCTATACTCCCCGATCAGATGAACTTTAGGATGAAGTGGAAGTAGAAGTAAAACACGGGGAGGGCAAAGAGCAGGCCGTCGATTCTATCCAGGACTCCGCCGTGGCCCGGAACTAGAGTACCCGAATCCTTTACACCGGCCAGCCGCTTGAACCAGGACTCCGTCAGGTCTCCCAGCTGAGTGGCAAAGCCGACCAGAACGGCCAGTATGGCTATATGGGGCAACCAGTTTACGTAAGGGACCCAGATCGGGGACAGCGATGCTCCTAGAAACCCGACGATTAACCCCCCGGCTACCCCTTCCAACGTCTTGTTTGGGCTTACATCCGGGGCGAAGCTGTGGCTGCCGAAGAAGTTCCCGAAAAGGTAGGCCCCCGAGTCGTAACCCCAGACGATGAATAACAAGTTCATCGCGTGAATGATGCCGCTTTCGGCAAGGTAGATGAGGTAAAAATAATGGAGCAGGCCGGGCACGTAAACCAGCCCCAGGGTCGCTGCCAGAATCGCTTTCAGGTTTTCGTCCCTGCTTCTGAACCCTAGGTTGCTGATGATCGCTACCAGCAGGGTGCTGGTTCCGATTAAGTTACCGTGCTTCGGTCCGAATAAGGAATAGGCAAAAAAAGCCAGGCCGGCCAGGATTGAGGTGGGGATGATTCTGACTTCTATTCCGGAGCCTTTGATCAAGGAGCAAAATTCCGCGGTTCCCACGGCCGCGGCCATGGCCAGGAAAAGCCCTACCGCCCACGGAAAACCGTCCCTTTTGGCGAAGAACAAGAGGGCCAGTACGGCCGGGGCCGTGATCAGCGAGGTAATGATGCGCTTGCTTAAAGTGTTCACTGAAAATATCCCTTGAATAATTTCCGGAGTCGTTTCCGGCGAAACTTTCTTTGCTTCCACCATTTATGCTTTGAAGGCCACCACAAGAACGCTGGAATTAGCTTTCGTCTACCCCACCAAAGCGCCGCTCCCGCTGTTGGTAGTTGGAAAGCGCTTCGAGGAAATTTTCCGGCTTAAAGGAGGGCCAGAGTCTATCCGTTATCCAGAACTCCGTGTAAGCCAGTTGCCAGAGCATGAAGTTACTAATTCTCCTCTCTCCGCTGGTCCTGATCAACAGGTCAGGGTCCGGTATCCCGGAGGTAAAGAGGTGAGATTGGAAGGTTTCTTCGGAGAGTTCTTCTCCGGAAAATTTGCCCTTCGCCGCCCGGGAGATCAGTTCCCTGGCCGCGTTGAGGATCTCCTGCCGCCCTCCGTAGTTTAGGGCTATGATCAACTGAAGCCCGTCGTTGCCACTGGTTCGGTCCACGGCGTTCTTTACGACCTCCGCGGTTCTCCCGGGAAGGTCGCTAATTTTTCCGATGATTCGGAGTCTGACGTTGTTCTTGAGAAGCTTGCCGCCCCGGTCGCCGAGGAGGTCCTTCAGCAAGGACATCAGAAATTCCACTTCCCGGTCGGGTCGGGACCAGTTCTCCGTGGAGAAGGTGTAGAAGGTTAGATATGTTATGGGGAGATTTTCGGAGATAAATTCTATCAGCTCCTCGACCCTTTCCGTTCCCTCCTTGTGGCCTTCCGTCCGCTTCAACCCCCGGCTGTGAGCCCAGCGCCCGTTGCCGTCAGGTATTATTGCCACGTGCTGGGGAATTACCCCTTCCAGGATATTATTCAGCTTCTCTTCGAGTTCCACTGACTATTGCCTCCCTGACCAGGTAAAGCGAACCGGTAACGCAGATTAGATCATCTTTTTTCGCTTCCTCACGGGCAATTTTAATTGCTTCCCGGGGAGAAGTAACCCCCTCGTAATTCAAACCGAGCTCCCGGGCGGGACTTTCCAGCTCTTCCAGGGGGGTGGCTCGGGGAGAATCCAGCTCGGTCAAGTAGAACCTATCTCCGACCGGCTGGAGGGCGGCGAGCATCCCCCTAATCCCCTTATCTTCTAGGGCGGTAAAGACGATTTGGGTCCGGGAGGAATTGGGACGGAGCAGTCCATAACGCTCTATCTCCTTTGCCAGGAGGTCGACCGCAGCCTGGTTGTGAGCCCCGTCGACCACGAGATGAGGGTCCCTGGCCAGAAGCTGGAATCTTCCCGGCCACCGGGCCGTTTTGAGCCCGGATTTTATCTCCTTTGGGCCTACCGAAAACCTCTCGTCTTCGAGTTCTCCCAGTACAGTGAGTGCCGTGGTTAAGTTCCTTTCCTGATAGGTTCCCGATACCCCCAGTTCCAGGATTCCTCCTTCCAGGCCGGGAAACGGTGCTCTTTCCACCAGGAACCGGGAGGTTTCCCAGTCGAAGTCGATCATTTTGACCCCGGCTTCTTCCGGGGCGTAGACGAGCTTACAGTCCTTTTCCTGGCATTCGGATTGAAAGATCTTATCCGGTCGGTCCTCAGAAGGCCCAATTACCAGCGGTTTTCCCGGCTTCGCTAGGCCCGCCAGCTCCCGGGCGATCTCCTCGATCGAATCCCCCAGGATGTTTTGATGTTCCAGGTCGACAGAGGTTACCGCAGAGACCAGGGTTCGGCCGATGGGGTTCGTGGCGTCGTACCTGCCGCCGAGCCCGACTTCGAGCAAAGCGAGATCTACTTCCTCCCGGCTGAAGTACCAGCCGGCAAGGGCCGCGGAAGCCTCGAAAAAGCTGGGTTCCTTCCCCTGTCGGCTCAGCTCCTCTATGGGCTCCTCGAGCTCTTCCATTCCGGCCCTGATCGATGATTCGTCGATAACCTCCCCGTCGACCTTTATCCGGTCGGAGAACTCGATCAGAGGTGGGGAAAGGAACTCTCCCACTGAGTAATTCTGACCCAGTACCCCGGAGAGGAGTGTGAGTACCGATCCTTTTCCGTTTGAGCCCCCGATATGGATAACCGGATAGTCCGACCCCGGATTTCCCAGGGAGTCGAGCAGGAACTCGATTCTCTCCAGCCCGGGTTTTACGTCGTACTTGGGAAGACCCTCGAGCAGCTGGAGT
>CAYZUF010000053.1:0-8428 GCA_964481645.1 uncultured Thermotogae bacterium | reverse complement strand
TTTGCCCCGGCCTTCAGGATGGCTTCCACCTGCATTTCGTATATCTCGGGAATGCTAATGCCCAGCCTCCATCCGCGGTCGCCAAGCATCGGGTTGAACTCCTTCAGCTCGTCCAGCTTGTTTCTAAGCTCTTCCGGATCCATACCGGATGTTGATGCGAATTCCTCGATCTCTTCCTCCGAATCGGGGAGAAACTCGTGAAGGGGGGGATCGAGTAATCTAATTATTACCGGAGAACCCTCCATCTCGGCCAGGATCCCCTCGAAGTCCTCTTCCTGAAACTTGGCCAGTTCGGAGAGGTACTCCTCGCGGGCTTCCCTGTCTTCCGCCATGATAGTCTGTCGGATGTAAGGTAGCCGGTCCTCGCCGAAGAACATGTGTTCGGTTCGGCAGAGGCCAACTCCTTCTGCTCCATAATCGCGAGCTTTCCCCGCATCCTCCGGAGTGTCGGCGTTGGTTCTTACCCCGAGTTCCCGGACCGCATCCGCCCATTCCATCAGCGTCTGGAAGCTTTCGTCCATCTTCGGTTCCACGGTCGGTACCTGTCCGAGCATTACCTCCCCCGTGGTCCCGTCTATGGAGATATAGTCACCCTCTTTTACCGTCGTCCCGTCTACTTCGAACTCCTCGGCTCCATAGTCGATCTCCAGGGCTCCACAACCCGCCACTGCGGGCTTGCCCATACCTCTTGCCACCACGGCGGCGTGAGAGGTCATACCGCCCCGGGAAGTCAATACTCCTTCCGCGGCCTCCAGTCCATCGATATCTTCCGGAGAGGTCTCCGTCCTGACCAGGATGACCTTTTCACCGTTATCCCTTTTCTCGACGGCCTCTTCAGCCGTGAAGACCACCTCTCCAACTGCGGCACCCGGAGAAGCGTTGATCCCCTTGGCCAGAACTTCCTTTTCAGCATCCTCGTCAAAGGAAGGATGCAACAGCTGATCCAGAGTCTCCGGATCTATTCGACCAACGGCGGTTTCCCTGTCTATCAATCCTTCCTCGGCCATGTCCACGGCGATCTTCACCGCCGCCTTGGCAGTTCTCTTCCCGGTCCTGGTCTGGAGCATGTAGAGTTCAGAATTTTCTATGGTAAATTCCACGTCCTGGACGTCCTGGTAGTGCTCTTCGAGCTTCTGGAATATTTCTTCCAGTTCGTCCCAGGCTTCGGGCATCTCGTCCTGAAGGGTTTTGATATCCTTGGGAGTTCGGACTCCCGCAACCACGTCCTCTCCCTGGGCGTTTTTCAGGTACTCGCCGTAGCGCTTCTTCTCCCCCGTAGATGGATTTCGGGTGAAGGCGACTCCGGTCGCGGAGTTCTCACCGGTATTTCCGAATACCATGGTCTGAACGTTGACCGCGGTTCCCAGGGCGTCGTGGGGAAGGTCGTTAATCTCCCGGTACTTGATCGCACGCGGATTGTTCCAGGAACCAAATACGGCGTCGACGGCTCCCCACAGTTGTTCGCGCGGTTCGGTCGGGAATTTCTCTCCAAGGTTATCCTCGTATATTTCTTTAAACCTGTCCACGACCTCTTTCAGGTCATCGACGGTCAGGTCCGTATCGTTTTCGGCACCCTTTTCTTCCTTGATTTCTTCCAGAGCCAGGTCGAATTCTCGGGCCTCGATTCCCTTGACCACCTCTCCATACATCTGAATCAGCCGACGATAGGAATCCCAGCCAAACCTGGGGTTGCCCGTCCTTTTCACCAATCCCTGCAGGGTTTCTTCGTTCAACCCGACGTTCAGTACGGTATCCATCATCCCCGGCATGGAGACGGCAGCTCCGGATCTAACCGAGACCAGCAACGGGTCTTCGGGATCCCCGAACTCCCTGTCGTTTACTTCCTCCAGCTTTCGCAGATTTTCGTCCACCGATTCTTCCAATCCTTCCGGATATTCCTGGTCGTGTCGATAGTAATACTGACAAACTTCCGCTGAGATCGTGAATCCAGCGGGAACGGGTATCCCAATGTTGGTCATCTCCGCCAGATTGGCTCCTTTACCGCCGAGAATATCTTCCAGCTCTTCCGAGCCGTCGGCTTCACCGCCGCCAAAAAAATAGACGTAATCCATAGGTTAACCTCCCTATAAATCGATTAGTCAGTTCAGTTATCTAAACAGTGCTTCTACAAACTCTCTCCTATCGAATTCGTGCAGGTCCTTCTCCTCCTCGCCAACCCCGATTAACTTTATCGGAGCGGAAAACTCGTCGACTATCCGAAAGATGACACCTCCCTTGCCGGTGCTGTCCAGTTTGGTCAAAATTATTCCGGTGAGACCTACCGCTTCGTCAAATTTTTCCGCCTGGGAGACGCCGTTCTGGCCGTTGGTGGCATCGATGGTGAGCAGCCTCTCGTCCGGGGGCCGGCCCAGCTTCCTCTCAACAACCCGATTTATCTTCTTCAACTCTTCCATCAGGTTATGTTTGGTCTGCAACCTTCCTGCGGTATCGATCAACAAGAGGTCGGCGTCGTGATTGAGGGAATAGTCTACGGCGTCGAAAGCAACCGCGGAAGGATCGGCGCCAATCTCGTGGCTTATCGAGGTCGCCCCCACCTCTTCCGCCCAAAATTCGAGCTGTTCTATCGCCGCAGCCCTGAAGGTGTCGGAGGCGGCAAAAACGACCTTCTTCCCTTCCGAGACGTACTTTCCCCCGATCTTGGCAATAGTGGTGGTCTTCCCCGATCCGTTTACTCCCATTACCAAGGCCACGGTAAGACCGTCCTCCCGGAGGGAAAATTTCTCCTGGGCCCCGGCCAGCATCTCCTCCAATTCCACTTTGAGGAGTTCCTCCAGCCGGTCCGGTTCGGTGACCCCTTCCTCCTGGACTCTCTCCTTTACCCGATCGATTATTTCCATCGCGGTATTGACCCCGATATCGGCGGTCACCAGTAGTTCCTCGATCTCCTCCAGCAGCTCGGGGCCCACCGTCTGGTAGTTACCAATTACTCCTTCGATCCGCCCGATTAAGTTATTTCTGGTCTTCTTGAGTCCATTTTTCAACCTATCAAACCAGCTCATCTCGCGAAAATCCCCCTTACTAGCCGGTTACATCCTTACCGGGGCGGAAACACCCAGCAAGGTCAACAACTCTTTCAAAACCAGCTGTACGCCTTTACAGAGTCCGAGCCGGGCCCGGCTCAGTTCCTGATCGTCGGCCAGGACCTTGTACTTGTTGTAAAAGCCGTGGAACAAAGAAGCCAGGTTCTCTCCGTAGCTAATCAGGTGATGGGGACCATAATCGGCGGCGGCGATTTCCACCACTTCGGGGAACCTGTCCAGCTTCTTGATTAACCCGATCTCCTCCTCCTTATCCAGTCTGGCCAGATTAACTCCCTCCAACGGGAAATCATCTTCCAAATCAGAGTACTCTGCCTTGCGAAAGATGCTGGCAATCCTCGTATGGGCGTACTGGAGATAGTAAACCGGATTGTCCATCGACTCTTCCTTGGCCAGCTCGTAGTTGAACTCCAGGTGGCTCTCCGGCTTACGGGCGGCCATGAAGTAGCGGACCACGTCCCGTCCCAGGTCCTGGACCAAGCTCTTCAGGGTTACGAACTCCCCCGCCCGGGTGGACATCCGTGTTACTTCTCCTTCCTTGGACAGGCTGACGAACTGGTTGATCAGCACCTGATAAAAATCCGAAGGTAGACCGAGTATCTTCAACGCGGCTTTCATGTTCTCCACGTGTCTCTGGTGATCGGCTCCCAGAAGGACCAAGGCCCGGTCGTAACCCCTCTCAAACTTATCCAAATGGTAGGCAATGTCGGGAAGAAGGTAGGTAGGATCGCCGTTGCTTTTGAGAAGCACCACGTCCTTTGGCGCTCCTACATCTTCGGCTTTGAGCCAGAGAGCCCCATCCTCACGGTAAGTTCCGCCCTTTTTCTCGAGCAGGGAAAGCACCTCCTCCACCTCTCCCTCCTCGTGCAACCTGGATTCGCGGAACCAGTTGTCAAATTCCACCCCGACCAGAGAGAGATCGGATTTGATTCTCTCCATCATCTCCTCGAGGCCTTTATTCTTGAAAAATTTCCGGACCTCCCGATCCCAGGAGGAGTATTTCTCTCCGTAAGAGGAAGCGAGATCCCGGCCAATGTTAATCAGGTAATCACCCTTGTAACCGTCCTCGGGAAGCTCGATTTCCTGACCGAGCCCCTGCTTGTAGCGGACCCACAGGGTTCGGGCCAGGATCTCCATCTGCCTTCCCTGATCGTTAAAGTAATACTCCGTCTCCACTTCGTAACCGAGGGCTCGGTACAGAGAGGCAAGGATATCACCGAGAACCGCCTGTCTGCAATGGCCTACGGTCAGGGGACCGGTGGGATTGGAAGAAACGAACTCTATCTGGATGCTCTGCTTCTTCGGGGAGATAGCGCCCAGAGGAGCGGAGGTGGATAAGAGCCTCCTCAGGCTGGAAATTAGGAATTCCAACTCCAGATCGAAATTGATGAAGCCCGGACCGGCAACCGAAACGCGGGAAAAATAATCGCTATTGGGCATTTCTTCCACTATCCGGTCCGCCAGATCCCGGGGCGATTTCTCGCTTTCGGAAGCCAGCTGCAGGGCCACGGTGGAGGAAAAATCGCCGAAGTCGTCGTTTGAGGGCACCTCGACGTCCACGTTCTCTTCGACCAGCTGGAATCCGAGCTCGTGCAGCCTTTCTGCTAATATCCGTTTAATCTCTTGCTTGATCATTTTAAATCTTAGTACCCGAAAAACGGTGGTCCCAAGCCGAACGCGCTTCTGGCTTGCCTCCACCACGTCTCGAAATTCATAAACCGGGACTTACCTCCCGCAATATTCTCCCTTACACCACACTTGCAAAAACAGGATAGAAGGCTAAACCAGGCAACTTTAGTGCAGAAGAGTCCACACAAATTTCCAGGGTTTTCCCCAGCCGGGTGCAATCACCGACGGTCTTCTGTAATGAAAAGGACCCAGAACTTACCCTAAGAACTCTTCCTTGATTGTGACCGGCAGTGGTATTCGTATAGCGGTTCTCCATGCTGGTAAACATCCCGGACTCTTGCTCATCCGGGCGACGGAGAAAATCAGCCTACCGCTCCCGTGACAAACTCCGGTTCTTTCTCGGCTAAATGGGTAATGAAAGTATTATTCTTGGGAGAGAAGAGAAATCAAAAAGGTCCTTTGCGCCTAACTCTGGTCGAGGTTGATCACGAACTTTATCCCGGTCTTCTCCTCACCTTCTATTTCGAGGTCGATAAACCCAGGAATAACCCTCAATTTCTCCTCCCCTTCGTCCAGTAATCGGCGGGCAATGGCCGCAGCTTTCACGGCTTGATTGACTGCGCCCGCCCCGATTGTGTGGGCTTCAACTATACCATCCGTCTCGATTGCTCCCGCGATCGCGCCGGCGACGGAATTAGGATTGGAACTCGATGCCACCTTCAGGATTTCCATATCCTATACCTCCCATCCAGCTAAAAATGATCCTCGACTAACTCTCCAGGAGCTACTATAAATAACGAAACCGTGACCAGCCCAATCATCACCACTACTAACCCTTACAGAGGTCCATTCCAAGCCTTATGGGTTTTATCTTTTCAAGGTAATACTTGATTAAAATATTAGTAGAAGGGGTCAGAAATATCAACTTGTGGGCCCATTTCTCGGTAATCAAAGAACTTTAGAACGAGAATTTACTCCCTCAAGTCCATCACCCTGTCCAGATTTACCCTGTCCGCGTCCTCGCCATCCAGTTCCTCCTTCGGGGTCTCCAGAATGAAGGGAAGATCCCGCAAATGGGGGTTGTTCACCACCGCCCGAAAACCCTCATCACCTATTTTACCCCGACCGATATGGGCGTGTCTGTCCTTGTGGGAGCCCAGTTCGCCGACCGAATCGTTGAGGTGAACCAGAGCCAAATTCCCCAGCCCGACTTCCCTGTCGAACTCGGAGAGCAGCTCCTCGACGCCGTCCGGTGTGGAAAAATCGTAACCCGCCGCGTAGCCGTGACAGGTATCCAAACAGACCCCGAACCGATCCCGCTCGTCCAGTGCGTCAAACACCCGACCGAGCTCCGAAAAGTCCGAGCCCAGCTTGGTCCCGGCCCCGGCGGTATTTTCCAGCAGCACCCGGACCTCCGAGTCTTCGAAGAGGGCAGTATCACGAAGCTCCCTCAAAGCAACAACCAGCCGGGAGAGACCTTCCTCCATGCCAGAACCGGTGTGAGCTCCTATATGAGTATTTACCGCGGGAATTCCCAGCCTGGCCGCCCGGCGAACCTCCTCGATCAGGCCGGTCTTGGACTTCTCCCAGAGCTCGTCCTTCGGAGACGCCAGGTTCAACAGATAACTCGTATGGACCACGGCGTATTCTACACCGTACTCTCCCCTCTTTTCCTTGAACCTTTTCACCTCTTCACTCTCCAGTTCCCGGAAGCTCCAGGAACGGACGTTGTGAGAAAAGAGCTGCATGGCGTTTGTGTTTAGCTCCGCCACCCGGTCCACGGATCTGTCGATACCTCCGGAGATAGAGGTGTGAGCACCCAACAACATCCCGTACTCCCCCGGATTAGGACACATCTATCCCAAACAACCTCCTGGCGTTTCCGGTAGTCACTTCCGCGACTTCCCGGGCCGAAATCTCCCTGATTCGGGCCAGTTCTTCCGCGACGTAGCTGACGTACCCCGGTTCGTTCCTCTTACCTCTGTGGGGTTTCGGAGTCAAAAAAGGAGAATCCGTCTCCAGCAACAACCGATCCAGAGGGAGCTGCTTTGCCGTCGCTCTCAACTCCTCTTCGCCGTCAAAGGTTAAAGGACCGCTCAACCCCAAGTATAAACCAAGATCGAGGAACTTCTCAGCCAGCTCCAGGTCCCCGAAGAAACTGTGCATTACACCCCGGGGAACCGCCTTTCGATCCCGGAAAATATCCAGTAGGTCCCGGGTTGAAGACCTGTTGTGGACCGAGACGGGCAGATCCAGTTCGACCGCCAGGTCGAGCTGAGCTCGGAAAGCATTCCTTTGTTCTTCCCGGGGAGAATTATCGCGATAATAGTCCAGACCTATCTCCCCGATCGCTACCACCGGCGCCGAACGGGCCAGCTCCCGCAGTTTTTCCGGGGAGGAGCTCTCGAAGTTCTGCGCTTCGTGAGGATGGAACCCAACCCCGGCAAAGACGCCCTCTTCCCTGTTTCCCAGTTCGACTGACCCCTCGCTGGAGGAGAGGTCCAGCCCCATGTTGACGATAGCTGTTCCCCTGGATCCGGCTCTTTCCAGCACCTCATTCCTGTCTCCGTCGTAGCCGTCCATCTGGAGGTGAGCGTGAGTATCAACCAGGTTATGTTCCACTAGCCCCTCCCTCCTTTTCCTTCCTCCAGTCCGGGAGAACGGCCCCAACAAGGTCGATCAGATCTCCCGGTTGAAGCGCGTCTATTCCATGGACCTCGGCTCCCAGCTCGCCCAGCCTGCAGTGAAGCTGGGCCCCCAGTTTCGCCGCGTCAAAAGGATCCAGTCCCTGCGCGAGGAAACCCCCGATGAGGCCGGTTAGAACGTCTCCACTTCCCCCTTTTGCCAGTCCGCTATTGGGACAATCGACCAGGACCGTCTCTCCTGAAGGAGAACTAATTACCGTGGGGACCCCCTTGAGCAGGAGAGTGAGGTCCAGATCCCGGGCCAGTTCGGGCACGAGCTCGTACCTGTCCCTGTGAACCCGCCGGGGAGTGGTATCGAGGAGAATAGAAAGCTCGCCCGGATGGGGAGTCAAGACCACCCGGTCCAGGTCCTTGAGCGCTTCCATCCGGTCGGAAAAGGCGACCACTCCGTCCGCGTCCAGCACCTTGGATCGAGAAACCCCTTCCAGGAATTGCCTGACCGTCCGGCTGGTCTTCTCCTCCCTGCCCAGCCCGGGACCCACGGCTACCGCGTCCTTCCCCTGAGCAGCTTCCAGAAGGGAATCGAGAGAGCCGGGATAGATTACTCCCTCTTTGTCGGGGAGGGGAAGGGTCAAACCCTCGATCAAATTGCTGCTAAAGACCCGATTTTCCTTCTCGGGGCCGGCGAGGAAAACTAAACCCGCTCCGGAGCGCAGTCCACTCTTGGCGGTGAGAATCGGTGCCCCGGTCATTCCCGGGGAGCCTCCGACGACGAGCAACCTCCCGAAGGTCCCCTTGTGTCCACCGGAAGGACGAGCCGGCAGAAGCTCCCTCGCCAACTGGTCGTCCATAATCCTTCGGACCTCCGGCTGATCCTCGACCAGCTTCTTCGGATAACCCACGGAGGCCACAAGTTGTTTCCCCACGTAGGGGGCCGCCTCGGGGAATAAGGTCCCCGGTTTTATCAGCCCCATGGTCACCGTCAAATCAGCCTTTAGTGCTTCTCCGGAGGGATCCCCCGTATCCGCAGGCAGACCGGAGGGAAGATCGATAGAAACCTTTTTCGCCCGGGAGCGATTGACGGCAGCTATCAAG
>CAYZUF010000052.1:0-8559 GCA_964481645.1 uncultured Thermotogae bacterium | reverse complement strand
GGATATCGTAGCTGAAGGTGGTATCACGCCGGGTAGTCCCTATACAGTTCGAAAGCGAGTGGTTTTCATCCCGGTGAACTGGTTCGTGCACGGGACAACCCAAATAAACGTTTCCTGAAGGGGTGATGACGGGTGAACTTTCTGAATAAGGTCTCCGTAGTTACCGGAGCCGGGGTAGGTATTGGTCGAGCCACGGCCCTAGAGCTAGCAAGACAGGATTCGAACGTAGCTATAGCTGATATCGACGAGGAAAATGGAAATCGTGTCGCCGAGGAGGTTAGGGCGGAAGGTGTAGAGGGACGATTCTTCCAGGTTGATGTCGCCCGGTCGGATCAGGTCGAGCACCTGATGAAAAGAACCGCGGAGGAAATGGGGAGCATAGACGTCCTGGTGAATAACGCGGGAATCTTCGAGAAAGGAAATGCGGTTACTCTCGACGAAGCCGACTGGGATCAAATCCTTACAGTCGATTTGAAATCCATGTTTCTATGTATGAAATACGCCATTCCCTACATGAAGAAGCAGGAGGAAGGCGGTTCGATCGTGAACGTTGCTTCCGAGGCTGGACTGGTCGGGATAGAGAATCAGGTAGCCTATAACGTCGCCAAGGCCGGGGCAATTTCCCTGACCCAAAGCGCCGCCCTCGATTTTGCGGACGAGGGCATTCGCGTCAACTGTGTTGCTCCCGGGACCACGGAAACGCCCCTGGTTAAGAATTCTATTCAGGACGAACCCGACGCCGGTAAGGCGAGGAGAGAACTCGAGGAGATTCGTCCGATGGATAGATTGGGGGATCCCGAGGAAATTGCCTCCGCCATTGCCTTTCTCGCTTCAGATAAACCAAGCTACTCCACGGGAGCAGTATTTTCTATCGACGGTGGTTATACAGCACAATAATATAGAGATCTTAATTACCCGAGGTGAGCAAATTGGAAGAAGACGGATCCATTCTGGTGACTCCCCGCTCCTTCAGGAGCACCCAGGGCGAACACTGGGATAAGCTCAACTCCTCTTCCTACGAAGTAGTTCGCTCGCCGCATCAAAACCAGTTAATGACGGAAGAGGAGATGATAGAGTACGTCTCAACCAGGGGGATAGAAGGAATCATCATCGGGTTAGACCCGGTCAGCGAAGCGGTGATTGGCAACGCCCCCCAGCTCAAGGTGATCTCAAAGTACGGAACTGGCTTAGACAATATAGACCTGGAAGCGGCCCAACAATCAGGAGTTACAGTCACCTATACGCCAGGAACTAACTCACAATCGGTTGCCGACTTAACCTTTGCCTTGCTTTTGGCTCTGGCCCGGAATATCCCGCTTCACCATAACTACCTGGCTCAGGGAGATCTCAAGCGAGAGAGGGGGGTCGAAATATGGGAGAAGACCCTGGGAATCATCGGGTTAGGCCAGGTCGGAACCGCGGTAGCCAGGAGAGCTCAGGGGTTTGCGATGAACGTATTGTATAGTGATATGGAGAGACAACCCCTACAGGAAAACGCCATCGACCTCCAGTACGTCGACTTAGAGACTCTGCTAAAGGATTCACAGGTAGTATCCCTTCATTGTCCTCTGACGGAGGAGACGCGGAACTTAATCGGACGGGAAGAATTTCAACTGATGGGGGAAGAGTCCTTTTTAATAAATACCGCGCGGCACGGACTGGTGGATCTACCGGCGTTAAAAGAAGCCCTAAAGGAAGGTTACATTGGTGGCGCGGCGCTGGACACTTTTGACGACGAAGAGGACCTGGACGAGGAACTCGTGGAGATGGACAACTTCGTCGCCTCTCCTCACGCCGGCGCCTCCACCACGGAGTCCGTCCTCCGGATGGCCAATATGGCGACAGAGCAATGTCTGACTGTGCTTGAAGGGGGGAAACCGGACTATCCCGTCCACTAACGATCTTTGCTGGGCCGGCTTTCTGGAAAGAAGACCGCAACAACTAAAGGTCCTTTCCGGTTAGATCTTATCAGAACTCGCAGATGGGGGTTGATTTCCCATCAACAGGAGGAAGAAATGAGCAAAAGAGAGAACCTTCAGACGATTTTAGACTCGGGCGTAGTGGGAGTGATTAGGACTGAAAACTCCGATAAGTTGCTAAAAGTTTCCAAAGCCCTGAAGGAAGGGGGGGTTAAGTGCATCGAAGTGGCAATGACCACCCCCGGAGCACTGGAAGTCATTGACGAGGTGACCGATCAGATCCGGGACGTGCTGGTCGGTGCAGGAACCGTTCTGGATTCGGAGACCGCCCGCTCGGCAATACTGGCCGGGGCAGAATATCTCGTTTCTCCCACCATAGACAGAGATATGATCAAGATGGCCAAAAGCTACGACAAGATAGTAGCTCCGGGCGCCTTTACTCCCACCGAAGCAATGACTGCCTGGAAGGCGGGAGCCGACATCGTAAAGATCTTTCCGGCCTCCAGGCTGGGGCCCAAATACCTCTCGGACTTGAAAGCTCCCCTCCCCCAGTTATCTTTGATGCCCACGGGAGGAGTAAGTCAGGAAAACGCCGCCGATTTCGTAAGAGCTGGAGCCGACGTAGTCTGCGCGGGATCCGCCTTAATCGACAAAGAGGCCCTTAGCAAGGGAAATTTTGAAAAAATAACGGAAGACGCCAAGAAGTTGGTGCGGGCCGTAAAGAGAGGGCGAGGTAAGGGCTAAGTTTCTTCTCCCCGGTAACTCCCGCTCGTACTCGGTACCGGGGAGAAGCGTCGTGTCGGCAAAGAGCCTTTTCCGCTGACAGTTCCCAGTCTTCGTCCACGGGAGGCACTTGCCAGGGGATTCGACCCTAACGGGAAGCTCAAATTTGCCAACAAATTTGCCAACTAAGAATTCAAATTTAGGATGGACAAATCCCGGTAAACACTTTATTATTTTTTGATTATTATGAGCATTGACGAGAAGAACTCTCGCTACATCAATCAGTCGATCAAGAGGGCGATGTCGATAATCAATCTCTTCGACTCGCGGCGGACAAAACTATCCGCGACCGAAATCGCCAACGAGCTCGACACTACGCCCAGCAGTATCTATCCCATCTTATATACGTTGAAAGAGTTCGGTTACATACACCAGGATGGGAACAAGAAATACTCTCTTGGACTAATATTTCTCGAGAAAAGCAATTTAATCCTCGACTCTATAGATCTTCGCACTACCGCCAAGCCTTTCCTCAAGGCTATGGCCAGAACGCTGCAGGGCAATGCCCATCTGGCGCTTTTATACGAAAACGACGTGATGTATCTGGAACGGGAAGAAGGCCACTTGAACGTTTCCATTACGAACATCGTCGGTCAGAAGGTACCGGCTTACTGCACCGCGCTGGGGAAGGTACTACTGGCAAATTCTTCAGAACCGGAACTGGACAATTACCTGGGAGAAGTTACCCTGGAACCCTTTACCCCCAATACCATCACGGACGAGGAAGAACTTCGAGGAGAGCTGGACCAGACGGCATCACGGGGCTACGCCATCGACAACGAGGAATTTCAAAGCGGCAGCATTTGTGTGGCCGCACCGATCCGGGATTATACCGGCGCCACCATCTCGGCGATAAGTATCTCTTTATCTCGTTCCGATTATCCCGACCTTGACCTCGAAGAGCCAATCGAGGAAGTAACCGAAACCGCCGGAAAAATCTCCCAGGAATTAGGAGGGACTCTAACGTTCAACCGCCGCCCGTACTCAAAAGCAAGTCAGTAAAGCCGTTTCGGGTTTAAGGGGTACCTCCACACCGACTACTTCCATAACGACACCTCAGTACCAACCCTTCTTGCTATTTCATGACTTTGATCCTCTTTCGGTCTATAGTGACAATACTCATCCCTATGGCTATTAAGCCGAAAGTTATCAGCTGAATATCATTACCGATCGCCATCGTATTCATCCCCGCCTTCATCCAGGTAATGACAACCACTCCCAACAGCGTTCTGTGCGGACCCCCTACTCCACCGGTCAGGGCGGTCCCACCGGCCACTACACTTGCGAAAAGCGGGATTGCCATATCCGCTCCAATATTTACCGATCCCCCGCCCATCTGTGACATGTAGAGCACCCCGGCCAGTCCGGCCAGAAATCCGCTGAGCATGAAGATATAAATTCTATGTTTGACCACGTTGATATCCGAAAGTCCGGCGCCCTCCGGGTTTCCCCCCACAGCATAAGTCCGCCTCCCAAACGCGGTCCCCAGGGCCAGGAAGGTGCTCAAAGCACAGATACCTATCCCCCAGTAAAACACCGAGGGCAGGCCACCGATGAAGGTGGTGGCAAGATCTCTAAAGGCCTCGTTGCGCATGATCCGCAAGAAACCCCTGGAGAGGTATAGCGCTATCCCCTCCACCACGATGGAAACTCCCAGGGTAGCCATAAAGGACGGGACCTTGAATTTGGCAACTATCAGTCCGTTCAGAAAGCCGAAGCCAACACAGACCCCGATGGCCAGGGGGATTACCAGTAGACCGATATCCCCGATATACAATACGCAGATGAGGGCGGAAAGCTTCAACAAGCTGGGGACCGAGAAGTCAAAGGATCCCGTCATGATGACGAAAGTCAAACCACAGGCAGCTATCAGGAAATAGGACATGGCATAGGCTAAGGACACCAAGCCCTGGTACTTAAGAAAGGCCGGGTTTAGCAATTGAAATACAAGCACAACCGCAATAACCAGAAGTAAGGGTCCCACCGTCGTCGTGTTCTCTCGAAGCCAGTCCTGAGACTGAGAAAGATTGAATCTATTCATCGTCTTTTGCCCCCTTTCATCACGTAATCGTCACTCCCTTAAGCCCCCTGGCACTCACTATAATGGATACGATCAACAAGAGACCGACGATCAGCTTGATCGAGTAAGGATGCAATGGTGAAATATATAACCCCCGATAAAACACGGTAAAAGTCAATGCCCCCAGGATGGTCCTCTGGGGTCCGCCGCTTCCCCCTATTAACGGAGTTCCTCCCAGAACAATGGCCACCAGCGGCCAAACCATGGTATTTAATTGAAGCTCTACCGGGGTCGATCCGCCAAGGTGCTGGAAGAGGATAATCGACCCTACCCCGGTAAGGAGTCCGCTTAGCATGAAAGCCAGGATCTTGTACTTTTCTACATTGATCCCAGCCAGTTCAGCCCCCTCCTCATTTGAACCGATAGCATAAAGGTAAGTCCCTATCCTGGTGTACTTCATAATGTAGACTGCGACGGCGATAAGAGGAATCGTCCACAAAAAGGTGGTAGGAATATAAGGTATCAGGGGTGCGGTAATAAACTCGTATCCGGAAACCGACCGAGGGTATCCCCCTGCCAGATTGGCCGTCAACCCGACATAGGTCATCAAGAGACTCAAAGTCAAAATAAAGGAAGGAATTTTCGCCTTGGTCTGCACTACCCCGTTGAAAAGACCGGTCACCAGACCCAACAACGGAATGATAACAATCGAGAATAGACCCAGCCAGGGCTGGAGAACCCAGACCAGGACCCCTCCAAGCATCCAAATCCCGACGTAAGAGAGGTCCAACATGCCGGTTACCACCACGATCGAGGGTCCCAGCGCAAACAGCATAAGGGTTACAAACTGCCTCATAATCGTCTTGAAGTTCAACGGGGATAGAAACGTTCCCGGATAGAGACTGGAAAAACTCACAAACAACACGATCAAGGCTATAATAACCGGCTGATTGACTAGAGTTTGAGTGATCGATGAAGGTATTAGCGTATTTCTATCTTCACCTAATAGTTTCACGCGGCGCTCACCTCTCTGAACTCCTCGGGACCGAAAACTTCTTGAACTCTCCCGTCTCTCAGGGACATTATCCTCTCACACAATATGGAGTATTCCTTCGGATCGTCGCTGACCAGGATCATGGAAATTCCTTCCTCCTTCATCGCCTGCAGTACTTCGTAGATATCCTCCCTGGCTCCAACGTCTATTCCTATTGTGGGGTCGTCCAGCAAGAGAACCTGCGGTTCCCGTTCCAGCCACTTTCCCACGGAGACCTTTTGTTTATTCCCTCCGCTCAACGAGTAGCAATCCGTCTCCACGCTCGGTGCCGCGATTTCCAGTTCATCCATTATATTCCCCGCCATCTCTCTTTCAGCCCTGAAATTAATCATGGGAATGAACTTTCTTATTATCTTCCCCAGATTGATTATGGAGATATTCTTGACGATCGGCCAGTTGAGGAAGAGCTCCTTTCCGGTCTCACCCGAGAAATAACCGATGCCTCTCCCCAGCCTGTCGTACGGGAGTTCGTCGGGCTCGAGTCGATCGTTTCGCAGTCGTAGCTCCCCTTGGTCAAAGTTCAGGATCCCGGCAACGGTTCTAATTATCTTGCTTTTACCCGAGCCCGCCGGGCCGAAGAAACCGATACACTCCCCCCTGTGGAGCTCAAAGTCGAGATCATAATAGTGTCCCTGCTTGGTCAAATCTTCAGCCCGCAACACCACCTCTTCGCCAGTAACTTGTTCTCCTTCCTCGGACCTGGATATATACTCCGAGGATTCTCTACCCACTATCGCCTCGAATAAATCCTCCTCGGTCATCTCCGCCTCGGTGAGGTCGTAATCGGCAATCAGGTTGCCGTCTCGCAAGACGTGTACCCTGTCCGTAAATTCCTGCACTTCGGGTATTATATGGGAAATGAAGATAAAGGAAGCGTTTTCCTTTAACTTCAGGAGGTGGCTGAACAGATCCTCACATTCCTCGTCGGTTAAAGGAGTAGTCGGCTCATCGAGAATTATTATGGGGGTAATATCCTTACCCTCGCTTTCCAACCTCACGTTGAGGATTGCTCTCGCTATCTCCACCTTCTTCTGGGTGGAAAGCGGCAGCTGGTGCATAAAGTCCTCGGGGTCGCAGTTGACCTGAAGCTCCTCCAGGATCTCCCTGGACTGCTTTTTCATTTTATCCTTCCGCAGCCTCGAGAACTTTTCGTAACGTTCCTCGTGACTCAGGAAGAGGAATTGATATACCTGCAACCAGGGTATGACTCCCCCTTCCTGATAAACTATAGAGATACCCCTTTTCGCCGCCTCCCTGGGATTCTCGGGGAAAGGAACTTTCTCCCCGTTATGATATAATTCTCCCTCGTCGGGGGGATAAACGCCGACCAAAATCTTCATCAGAGTGGACTTTCCGGCCCCGTTTTCGCCCACCACCCCCACTATTTCGTTTTCTCGGACGGCTATATCGACCTCGTCCAGCGCCTGCACAACCCCGTCGAAGACTTTGGAAACCCCTTTTACTTCGAGTAATAACGAATCGGAATCGCTCATTTAGATCACCATCACCACCTTTGCTGCCCATCGCAAAATCAACAACGACTAAAAAATCAAAAAAGGGAAGTACAGGGGGGAGCAAGTGCCGATCAAGGGAGCACCTATACGGTACCATCCGATTTTCGGTGCCCTCTCGTTCCACTACTTGACCGGCACCTCTGACTCCTTACCTCTTACTCCCCTAATGCTGAAAGTCAAACTATAATCCTTTGCCTATGTCCTTACTTTTCTTTTTCCGGGTATCCCCAGATAGGCTCGGTCTTTAACTCCGGCGGGAACTGCTTGGCGTACTCCTCCGCGTCTTCCCAGTTGTTCACATCGAAGTCCAGGAAGTACTCATGGAGGGCTCCGGCGTGTTCCCTGACCGCATCCAGGCTCCCAAACTTGTCCAGCTTGGCCAGGAAGTAGTAATTATGGGAGAGCGGCGCCAATTCGGTCCCTCCGCCCGCATGGATATCGTATTCCAGGTCGAACTCTTTGCACTTGGAGAGGGACAGCAACCGGAAGTCAAAGGGATACTGAGGATTACTTCTCTCCATCTCCTTTAATATCCTGTTCATATACTCCTCAGTCGGACCTACGGAGAAGCTGGGATGATCCATTACCCCGGAAGCCTTGGCCAACTCCTCGACTTCCCCGGGTCGGCCGTAAGTATCTATCCGGCCCGCTTGAAGCATCTCCTCGGGCTTCGGATACCATTCACCCACGCACATATCGTAAAGCATGGGGACCGTCCTTCCCGCGTAGTAGGGTATGCTGAATCCGGCCGTGGCCAGGAAGTTTCCTTTGAGTATCTCCTGGGCGGTAGTCAGTTCCATGTCCCGTGATGCCGTGTAGGGGCCGATATTTAAACCCCTGTCCTGTAGCGCTCTCAGAGCGCCCGTGGTCTGAGAATCGTTGGCACCCCAGAACCCCTCGTAATCCTGTCGCTCCGATAGGGAGGCTTCAGCGGCCTCTCGGCCTCCTTCGTACCCCCATTCGCCGTACTGGTGACCCAGTAGTTCTATTTCAGGATAGTTCTTCCAGGCCTGAAAGACCCCTAAATTGATAAAGACGGTAGAGACGGTGGCGGACGTCTTGGAGGCCTGGTGGTGAAGCAGCTTGGTTCGTCCGTCCCGCTTCATCTTCTCCATGAGCAGCATTAAGGGACAGTAGGTCTGTTCGGCCGACATAGGAGTATTGTCGATGACCCAGCGCGGCCCGTAGTCTCCCGGGAATACCTCGCCGGTGTATCCGAAGTTCGTGGAGAGGAAGACGTCGTTCTCCTCACAGATACTTACCAGCTCG
>CAYZUF010000051.1:0-8643 GCA_964481645.1 uncultured Thermotogae bacterium | reverse complement strand
ACTTCTCTAACCTTACGGGTTTGTGGTTACAACCCCCGCTCCTTGGTGCGGGGTTATTGACTCATTTAATTATCCCTCAATGGCCCGTATAATCTGTCATGTAGGATAGTGGATAGCGAAGTCGACCACGAGCAAGCAATCGTGGTTCCTAAAACTTGAGATGATCGCCAATGGTCAACGGTCAAGAAAAAATAGATGGAAAAAAGTTATACAACGCATTCGCTAAAGGTGCAGAAAAAGTAATCGAGAAGAGAAAGCAACTCGATAAGATAAACGTCTTTCCTGTGGCGGACGGGGATACGGGTAAAAACATGGCCCGGACTCTGCGCTCCATAGCCGAAAATACGAAGCCTGTAAGTTCTGTAAGCACGGTTAGCCGGGACATGGCCCAGGCGGCGCTGCTTAGTTCCAGGGGGAATTCGGGGATAATCCTGGCTCAGTTCATCAACGGAATCAGCAAAGAGGCCGGAAAACGGGACCGGTTTGGACTGGCCGATTTTGCCCGAGCGATGAAAGTAGGGGCCAACCACGCCTACAAAGCGACAAACCAACCGGTGGAGGGTACCATATTGACCGTGATGCGAGAATGGGCCCACTCCCTCCAGGAGCTCGCATCCAGAAAGAAAGATCTCCTCGAATCCCTGGACCGTTCGCTGGAGACTGCCAATACCTCCTTGCGAGAGACCAGGACCAAACTGGAGGAGTTGAGAGAGGCCGACGTAGTCGACGCCGGAGCCAAAGGGTTCGTCCTCTTCCTGGAAGGGGTCTTGGCTTTCTTCAGGGACGGACAGACGGCCTCCTTCGAGAGAATTAAAGGCGGGGAAGAGGAGAGTACCCCCCATATCGACCAGAGGCAGGGGGTGGAGGGTCCAAGATACTGCACGGAAGCCGTGCTAACCGGGGAAACCCTGACCGGAGATCAATTACGAACCGTCGCCGAAAAGTACGGGGAGTCGCTGGTTATAGCCGGGTCAGAAGGCGAATATCACCTGCACATTCATGCCGATCGTCCCGCCGAATTGATTTACGAACTCCAAAAGACGGGAACCGTGGTCGACCAAAAGGTCGACGATATGAAAAAACAGCACGAAGCGGTTTACGAAAGAGATACGGAAATAGCCCTGGTTACCGATTCCACCTGCGACCTTCCCCGAGAAACCGTCGATCGCTATCCCATATATACCGTTCCTCTTTCCGTTACTTTCGGAGACGACCTATTTCTGGATAAGGAGACCATCAGTCCGGACCAGTTCTACCGGATGCTCGAGGACCTGGAGGAAGACGAGGAATATCCGACCAGCTCGCAGCCTTCAATCGGTCAATTCGAGCAAACCTATTCCTTCCTGCTTGAGAACTACGAATCAATCATATCACTCCATATCTCGGGAGAGCTGAGCGGAACCGTGGAGGCGGCCCGGAAAGCTGCGGAAAAGGTCGACAAAGAGAGGATTTCCGTCGTCGACTCGAAACAGGTATCCACCTCGATCGGTTTAATTGCTCACCGGGTGGCAAAAGGGCTGAGAAATGGCTTACAGCCTCGGAAAGCGGTTCAACTGGCGGAGGACTTGAGGAATCGAACGAAAATACTGGTCAGCGTCAAGAACCTCAAGTACATGGTCCGCGGGGGAAGGGTGAACAGGCTGGAAGGATTTCTGGCCCGGCTGCTGAATTTTAAGCCGATCATCTCCCTGGACGAGACGGGTGACTCCGAACTTTACGGGAAGCCTCTCCACCGCAGTTCCAATTACAATCAGATCCTGGATATGATGAAAAACCCTCACAACAATTCGAGGGTCACCAACTACGCAATCGGCCACGTTCACGCCCCGGGCGAAGCGGAAAAGCTGGCCGGGATGATCGAGGGTGAGCTGGACCTCAGTCCGGATTACACCATGGATATTTCGCCGCTAATCGGCTCCCACGCGGGAATCGGTGCCGTATCGGTTGCCTATTTAACCGAATAAGGTGAGCTTCCAGGGCCCGATAACGCTGGTCATAGCAGTATTTGCTTACATGAGCGCCGTTTACCTGGTCGCTCAGGTAAAATCCGACTATTCCGTCGTTGACGTGGCCTGGGGGCCGGGCTTCGTGCTGGCAGGACTACTCTCGCTTTTCCTTTCCCCGGAAATAACGGCCCGGGGGCTTATCGGTACCGTCCTGGTTTCCATCTGGGGAACCAGGCTCGGCCTTCATATTCTGTCGCGAAACTGGGGAAAATCGGAGGATTTCCGGTACCAACAAATGCGCGAAGACTGGGGGGATCGGCAATATCTGGTCAGCTACGTGAGGATATTCCTCCTCCAGGGAGCACTATTGTTAATCATCTCCTCCCCCCTGTTGTTGATCAACTTCCTTCCGGAACCGGGTCTGGGTTTCCTGGATTACATCGGGATCCTGGTCTGGCTGTTGGGTTTCGGTTTCGAGGTGGTCGGGGATTATCAGCTATCCCAGTTCATCAAGTACCGGAAGAACGAGGAGAACAGGATAATGACGGAAGGGCTGTGGAGGTATACCAGACACCCCAATTACTTCGGAGAAGCCCTGCTCTGGTGGGGAATCTATCTCCTGGCTATTTCTGTCCCCTATGGCTGGACGGGGTTCGTGGGGCCGATAACTATCGGTTTCCTCCTGCTATTCGTCTCCGGGGTCCCCATGCTGGAAAAAAGATACGAGGACGACGAAGAGTACCAGGACTACGCGTCGAGGACGAACAAGTTCTTCCCCTGGTTTCCCGGGGATTGAGAAGAGAAATGGACAGCTTTCCCGTTCAGGAAAGACAAATGGCCCGTGTTTTGTGCCTAATTGTGGAAAACTCTGTGGATAACTTGTTGACAGGGCGGGGAAAACGTGGTTTTTCTGTGGAAAAGTCCTGTTGAAAAAGGGATCCAGAGGTTTTCCACAGTAGTTTTCCTGCCAAAATGGAGGTTATCCACAGCTTTTGCACAAGACTTTCCTCAACTCTCCGGCCCGGTTCATCCGACCACCCGGCGTGTTTTCCACAGCACGTCTCTTCCCTAACCCTACTACTATTACAAATACTTCCTTTATACTGTTAAAACAGTACTTAAGACCAGACTCCGAATCCAAACCGGAGAACGGATGGATTTCCCAACAAGCAAAAGTGGTTACCTAAAGTGCAAAGTGGAAAGACAGGTAGAGAAGACTTTGAAAAGAAATGTTGTTTTCATTATGATATGTTTCGACTTTGTTTAGGTATTTCCCCAAACATAATACTACCCGAGGAGATCCAATTAAATGGTCGACAAATACGACGTGGCGATCGTCGGAGCCGGAGTGATTGGTACGGGGATAGCCAGGGAATTGTCCCGGTACCAGGTGGACGTGGCGGTTCTGGAAAAAGAGCCGGACGTTGGGTGGGGTACTACGAAGGCGAATAGCGGGATAGTTCATGCCGGCTACGATGCACCCCCGGGATCGGTCAAAGCCTCGTTCTCCGCTTCCGGGAACAAGAAATACGAAGAATGGACGGAGCCTCTATCCGTGCCTTTCGAGCGGGTGGGCTCGCTTGTATCCGCGAAGGACGAATCCAAGATAAGCGAGCTGGAAAGGTTGAAAGGTCAGGGAGAGGAAAACGGAGTGGAGAGACTGGAGATCATTGGAGGCCAGAAGAGGATCAGGGAGCTGGAACCAAATATTTCCAACCAGGTGGAAGCAGTTCTGTACGCTCCGGATGCGGGGATCGTGGCTCCCTATAAGCTCACCATCGCCCTCTACGAAAACGCAAGGGCCAACGGGGTGGATTTTTTCTTTAACGCCCCCGTGGAAGGTATCCAAACCCCGGGAAGCTCGGGGGAGGATAAAGGCTTTGTCGTGGAGAGCCCAGAAACCCGGCTGAATACGGATTACCTGGTCAATGCGGCAGGCCTTTCCTCCGGTCAGGTGGCCAAGATAGTCGGGGACGACTCTTTTTCCATCTTCCCGGCCCGGGGCGAATATCACCTCCTGGACAGCGAGATAGAAGGCTACGTACGGAGGGTAAATTTTCCCCTGCCCACCGAGGAAAGCAAGGGGGTTCTGGTCACCCCCGCGGCGGAGGGGAGCGTGATCTTTGGACCGAATCACCAGCCCCTGGAGAAACCTTCTCTGGCCACCACCCGGGACGGTCTCGGGGAAGTCTTGAACGGTGCCGTCGAACTTTTTCCCGGGATAGATACGGGTAAGATCATTACCAATTTTGCGGGATTGCGGGCAAAAGCCGGAACCGACGACTTTGTGGTTGGCGAGTCCGAGGCGGTAGAAAATTTTCTCAATGTCGGGGGGATACAGTCACCCGGCCTTACCGCCGCCCCTGCAATTTCGGAACACGTGGTTGGGCTTTTAGGGGAGCTAGGATTGGACCTGGCCGAGGACCCGGAATTTGACCCGGAAAGGGACCCGATACCCAGATTTGGGGAGATGGAACCGGCCGAAATTTCCGAATATACTGACCGGGTCCAGGGAGCAAGGGAGATCGTCTGCCGGTGTGAGGAAGTGACCAGAGCGGAGATCGAGGAGGCGATTGACCGGGGGGCGACCACCCTGGACGGGATAAAATTTAGAACCAGGTCCAGAATGGGGACCTGTCAGGGCGGCTTCTGTACGCCGAAGTTGATCGAAATACTCGCGGATAAGCTGGGGGTTCCTCCCCAGGAAGTGACAAAGAAAGGCGAGGAGTCTCAACTATTGCTTCAGGAAACCAAGCAGGTCGATCGAGCGAGATGAACCAAACTGTCCCGGAGATAAAGAAAGACATCGTTGTTATCGGCGGTGGGCCCGCCGGGATGGCCGCGGCCATCCGGGGTGCAGAAGAGGGTGCCGATGTGATGATAGTGGAAAGGGATATCGAGCTGGGTGGTATACTCAACCAATGTATCCACAACGGCTTCGGCGTGGAAATATACGGCGAAGAGCTTACCGGGCCGGAATACGCCGAAAGGTTCGGGCGACAGATCGAAAAAAGCGGCCTGGACGTGCGGTTGCGGAGTTACGTCCTATCCCTTCAACCGGATAAGGTGTTGACTCTGTTGACCCCGGAGGGGGTGGCCAGAGTGAATGCGGAAGCGGTTGTGCTGGCTACAGGAGCCCGTGAAAGGTCGAGAGGGGAGGTACGGATTCCCGGGGAGAGGCCGGCCGGGGTAATGCCCGCCGGAACTGCCCAGGAGTTGATCAACAAGAAAGGTATGCTGCCCGGGAAGAAGGTCTTCGTCCTCGGGTCGGGGGATATCGGTTTGATAATCTCTCGCCGTCTTACCTGGGAGGGCGCGGAAGTGGCCGGAGTCGCGGAGATAATGCCATACCCGACCGGGCTGAATAGGAACGTGGTCCAGTGTCTGCACGACTACGACATACCCCTTCACCTGAGCCATACCGTTACCGAGATCTACGGTTCGGGGCGACTGAAAGGGGTTCAGCTTACCAGAGTCGACGAAGATCTGGAGCCGATCGAGGGAACTGAGAAGGAGATAGAGGTCGACCTGCTCTTGCTTTCCGTCGGCCTCGTACCCGAGAACGATTTCTTCAAGGAGGTCGGGGTCAGTCTGGACGGGAGGACTCAGGGAGCAGTCGTTGACGAGTGGTTTCAGACCGACGTTCCGGGGGTGTTTGGCTGTGGAAACGCCGTTCATATAGAGGATCTTGTGGATTGGGTCACCATGGATGGGTACCGGGCGGGTGAAGGGGCGGTGGCCTACGCGGCAAACGGGGGTCTACCCTCCGCCGGGGTGAAGGTAGTGGCCGGAGAGAACGTGGACTACGTTATTCCTCAGAAGATAAGCGGGGAGGAAGAGTTTAGGTTTTCCTTGCGGGTTGAAGAGCCGATGGAGAACGTCGAGGTGTCCATAAAAGGAACCGAGATCTCCTTCTTTCAGCAGGTAGTTACTCCGGGAGAGATGGAGGTAGAAGAAGTTTCGGAGGACGAGCTGGGGGCGCTGGAAGGGTTAAATCGGGTCGAGGTAGAGGTGAGGAAGAGGTAACCATGGCCAAGAGGGAGTATACGTGTATCGCTTGTCCCAAAGGCTGTACTGTGGAAGTGGAATTTGAGGGGGACGAGATCAAGGAGATATCCGGTTATAGCTGTGCCAAAGGAAAGGAGTACGTCAGGGACGAATTTCACGACCCGCGGAGGATCCTTACCACTACGATCAAGATACGGGGCGGGAAATACCCCAGGATACCCGTGCGGACGGAGTCCGGTGTGCCAAAAGGGAAGCTGGATTGCTGTCTGGATCAGCTGGACGAGATAGAGCTGGAAGCTCCGGTAGATCTGGGGGATACGGTTATCTCGGACGTGTGTGAGACCGGAATTGCCGTGGTGACCAGCAGGTCCCTGGAAAAAGTTTCCGGGGATGAGTGAGACGTAGCCGGAGCGCATGGACCATTAACCTTTTTCTGAAGTGCCCTTCTTCAGTTACAGTTGAGGGCTTGGAGGTGAATCCAGGATCCATGGAAAAGTTCGTGGGAGCGATCGATCAGGGTACTACCGGGACCAGGTTTATAATTTTCGACCAGGCCGGAGAGCCGGTCAGCTCCGCCTATCGAGAACACGAGCAAATATATCCCCAACCGGGCTGGATCGAACACAACCCGGAAGAAATTTGGAAGAAACTGGAGGTAGTAGCTGAAGAAGCATTGGGTCAAGCGGGGTTGACCGGGGAGGACCTTGTGGGAATAGGTATTACCAACCAGAGGGAAACGGTCTTTACCTGGGACCAGCAGGGTAGACCGTTGCATAACGGTATCGTCTGGCAGGATCGACGTACGGCCGATCGCTGTGAGGAACTCGAAGGGACGAAGGTGGAAGATACTGTAAAAGACCGGACAGGATTGAGGCTGGATCCTTATTTTTCCGGGACAAAGATCGAATGGCTGTTAGAGAACGTCGATGGGCTCCGGGAAAAGGGGGAAAGGGGCCAGGCCTACTTCGGAACTGTCGAGAGCTGGCTTATCTGGAAGCTGACCGGGGGGCAGGTCTACGTTACCGACCACACGAACGCCTCCCGGACAATGCTGTTCGACATAGTGGAAAAGGACTGGGACCGAGAGCTTTTGGAGTTCTTCGGGGTTCCGAGAAGTAGTCTACCGGATCCGGTGGAAAATATAGAGCAATACGGTGTTGTCAGCAGTCTGGGTCCCCTGGAGGGTGTGCCCATTGGTGCTGCTTTAGGCGATCAACAGGCGGCTTTGTTCGGGCAAGGGTGCTACCATCCGGGGGAGGGAAAGAATACCTACGGCACGGGTTCCTTTCTCCTGGTCAATGTCGGAGAGGAGCCCTGTTTTGGAGAGAATTTACTCACCACTATTGGATTCTCTTCCCGTGGAGAGACCGGTTATGCGCTCGAGGGATCGGTTTATTCCACCGGGGCGACCATCCAGTGGCTTCGAGACGGCCTGGATCTCATCGACGAAGCAGCAGAAAGCGAAGGGCTGGCGAGAAGTCTGGATGGAAATGACGGAGTCTATCTGGTCCCGGCATTCGCCGGTCTTGGAGCACCTCACTGGGATTCCAGTGCCCGGGGAACCATCGTCGGGTTGACCCGGGGAAGTGACGAAAGGCACCTGGCCCGAGCCGGGCTGGAATCAATAGCCTACCAGGTCGAGGACGTATTGCGGGCGATGGAGAAAGAAACGGATCAGGAGCTTGCCGAACTGAGGGTCGACGGCGGAGCCGCCGAGAACGATTTCCTCTGTCAATTCCAGAGCGACATCTCCTCGTTACCCGTTCTCAGAACCGGTATTTACGAATCTTCCGCCCTGGGAGCGGCATACGGCGCCGGCCTGGCGGTCGGATTCTGGGACGATAAGGAGGACCTGGAGGAGCTAATTGAAGCCGGGAACAATCAGAGGTTCGAACCGGGTATGGGAGCCAACCAGAGGAATGAGTTATACGAAAGGTGGGAGGAGGCAGTGGAACGGGCGAAAAATTGGGTTTTATGAATTTTTCTGATCATTTGTTTCGATCTTAGTTGGTATTTAGTTTTATTTTTGTTACATTATTTCTAACTAATCCTTAAGGTTCTTGATTTCGTAGGATAAATTACGATTCTATAGTTGATGAATAGAGTTGAGAATCAATTGGGTCAATTTACCAGGAGGTGGTAAAATCTGAAAAATTCTAAGTTGAAAATAGGGGAAATAGGAGTATATTCTTCCGATGACAGCTGCAAAGCACCTTTTCCAACAGGAGGTCAACATGCTTAAAAGAAATGGTCTGTTTGTAATTGCCCTGATTGTTGTTCTGGCATTTAGTGTGACCCTTACGGGGTTAGCTCAGGATACAGTAGAGATCAAATTCTGGCACGCGATGAGTGGAGCCAGACTGGAGCCCGTAAACACGTTGGTGGAGCGATTCAACGAATCTCACCCGAATATCGAAGTTGACGCCACTTTTACCGGCAGTTACGAAGAAACGCTGAACAAAGCCATAACTGCATCCAAGGGTGGCAATCCTCCCAATATAATCCAGAGTTACGAAGTTGGGACCCAGATGATGTGGGATAGTCCCTATATCGTACCAATAGAAGATATAGCGGAACCGGGTGAAGTAGACTGGGGAGACTTCTTGAACGTGGTTCGAAGGTATTACACCAACCGGGAAGGAAAGCTGGTCTCCATGCCGTTTAACTCTTCCACCGCAATTCTTTACTA
>CAYZUF010000050.1:0-8675 GCA_964481645.1 uncultured Thermotogae bacterium | reverse complement strand
CCAGCTGATTCATCCCCAGGGGGTGCCCTGGGGGGTTCTCAGCTATTTTGGTAAACCGACCCGGAGAAAAACCGCGGCCGAGTCAGATCGTTAGCAATATCTCCCGGTACCGTATTTACGATTATAATTTTCAGCAAATAGCGGCGCAAGCAATAAACAACCGGTATATCAGTTTTATACTAGACGTTGTCCATTGAAACCAGCCCAGAGGAAAATTTGGGGGGAGGTTGGGGAGAATCGGCGGAAAAAGAAAAACCCCGGATCGTGAGGATCCGGGGTTTATAGATTCTATGTATTTAGATAATCTAGAAGCTGTAGTCAAATGTCAATCTGAATTCGTCTAAACCTGCGCCAGCACCGGTGTTCACCGATACACCACTACCAACAGTGAATTCGTCGTCGATCTTGTAACTCATGTCACCGTTGAAGTATGCCAGGTCAAATAGAGCGTCAGAGTTGGAAATGTCAAAGAATGTATCTAAGGTGAAGTCCAGTGGATACTCCTCGAGTTTCTCAATCCGGAAAACTTCATCGTATCCTACCGTACCATAGCCAGTATAGAATTCGTACTTCTCGAGGGTCCAAAGGTTATTGCTACCTAAAGCCGTGTAGGAACTAAACTCCACGTGTCCAAGCTTGACACCAGTAATGGAGAATCCCTCAAACTCAAGGCTGCCAAGTAAGTTGTTGTTTGCCTGCGCACCGTCCTTGTAGAGATCATCCATACTAGTGTAGACATTAAAGCAGGCCCAGTCTGTCTCCAAGCTAGGCTCTAATTTTATTGACTTGGTCTGCTCGGTGAACTTAAGATCCCCATCTAAGCTTAAAGGCCAGGTTTCGGACTCCATCGTAAACTCAAATAGAGTATACTCGAATCCATTCATCTCGCTGAACATGGTCTCACTGGAAAAGTCACAGCACCCCATTGACAAGTTCTCCAAAGTTAACTTACTTCCAACGTATTGTAATGAAGAAGTCCCGTAAGAAATTCCATCCCTACTGTCTTCAGTCACAATACCATACCCTGAGTCATCAGGGATGGAGAAATTGCCATATACTGTGCCTGTAACTATTCCAGTATCTTGATAGAAGTCGTCGCCCGTATATCCAAGCCAATTAACATCATCGATTACCGGCTCCATTCCAAAGTAGTTATTCACGGCAACAGAGACTCCACCTGGTGTTTCGCCGGAGAACTCAAGGTCCATACCTGCTCCAAATCCTTGATCAACTCCGTCTTTTGTGTCCTGGAGTACAAATGTATCCGTAATGCTAACTCCACCAAGAGTCAAAGAGGCTTCGTTTACCCAGTACTCAAGGCCCGGAGTCTGGGTAGCGAAATTTACCGTCGAAGAAAGACCCAAGAGACCGACCGTAGTGTCGACTCCAAATTCCACATCAACAAGGCCTGTCTCCTCCAGTTCTGCGATCCCTGTGTAACTTAATCCTCCCACTTGATAGGTTGCTTCTATATCCGAATCTAATTCAAAAAAGGTCCCGCCGTCGTCTGGTTGAATTCCAACTTCGTTCTCCCATGTACCCGTCAAAGGTCGTTCATCATCCTGCGCAACAGCCGCAAAGCCTGCTGCGAGTACCAAAACCAACGTTACTGCTAGAAACTTTTTAGTCATTATGGGTTTAACCTCCTTCTATGTTAATTAATACAATGTCTCTTACCTGCTAGATCTAGCTTTCAATTCCTAGGAATTAGCGGATCAGTTTATATTTACCCGCGGGAAAATTTTCATAAATCACCTCCGCTTTTTTGATTTTTTGGTTATTTACTTTTTTTGATCTGCCCTCGGCTCTTCCTTCCTCCTGATTCAGATTATATAGTATAGTTTCGTCCCTCGAAAATCAAAGGGAGAAAGGACTTTAATCGAGCAAGATCGCCCAGGCCAGGGCACCCGCACCGAGTACCACGCCGGCCACACCCAGAATAAAGTTGTTCTGGGATCTCTTCACCAGCTGATCGTAGTTTTCCGGGCTACCCGTAGAAGCTCTCAGCTGCTGTACCTCGGATTCCAGGCTGCCCACTCTGTTCTTCAGGTTGGAGGAGGTCTGAGTAGCCGCATCCACTCTCTCCGAAAGCTTGTAGACCAGGTCCTCCAGGGTACTCAGATCCTGCTGACCCGTCGAAGCCGGGTTGTTCCGAATGTATCTGATCGCCCTGGCTACCAGAGTAGCGGCGTCGTAACGGGTCAAAGCGTTATCTCCCTTGTAAGTGCCCCCCGGGAGGCCGGTAATTATCCCTCTTTCCGCCAGATACTTTATATCCTCGTAAGCCCAATGATCACTGGGGACGTCGGAGAACATTTCCTCATCCTCTTGGCCGTAACCCAGGGTAAAGAAGACGGTAGTGATCAGGCCCACTATTAATACTACACTCAAACTAAGCTTGACAGATTGACTTCTACTAAACATCTTTTCCCGCCTCCTAAGCTGAAAATTATTATAAAACCATAGAACCGAAAATCAAGGACATTTAAGGTAATTCACCTTGACAAACTTCCTTTCGTAAAACTAAGCGGGTCAGGTCAAACCCCGACAAGCAACCCCTAAACAGAGCCAAAACAACCATAGGCATTATAACGTTGGAGCCTGGTTTTAGCAAACTCTTTCACCGAAGCGTATAACTTTGTCTGTGCAGGGGGGACAGACCATTTGCCTTTATCGCCTTTCTGTGTTGTTCCGTACCGTATCCCACGTTCGACTTCCAGCCGTATTCGGGGAACTGAACGGCCTTTCGCCACATATACCTATCTCTCCCCACTTTGGCCAGGATGGATGCCGCGGCCACGTGGAAGGACTTTTCGTCGCCCTTCTCCAGAGTCCTGCTCTCGTTTTCGGACTCCACAACCAGACCGCTGTCCAGAAGTAACAGTCCTGGCCGGACGGCCAGGGAAGAAAGCGCTCGACGAGCGGCCAGATTTGTCGCCCGGTTAATTCCGAGGTCGTCGATTTCGCGGTTGTCAGCTCGCCCGATCCCGATTTCAATCCCCGGCTCTCCGGCCAGGTGTCCGAACAACTCCTCCCTGGCCCCCTTACTCAACTGCTTGGAATCGTTGACTTCGGACAGTTCTTCCCCGCCGAAACCGGACTCCAGGACGCTCACGCAGCCCACGAAGACGGGCCCGGCCAGTGCCCCCCGCCCGGCCTCGTCCAGACCGGCAAGGGTTCCGTACTCTTTTCTGAACCTTCTATCGAAGTCGACGAGAGCGGACAAGTTTACTCCTCCCCCTTACTGAACTATTTCCAAAATAAACAGAGAGCCGGCGCCAGAAGTGAGGATCACGGGTGAACTTTTCAGACTCCCTCATTACTTGATTATTACCTGAGGTCATCCCCTTATGCAACGTAATCGCCAAAAGTAGGCGTTTCTCACCCTCCCTTCCGGAAAAGTTCCGCCGAGACGCCGGGAAAAACCCAAACTCGAAATAATCACCTCTCTCCCGCCCAGAAAGTTCAACAACCACCAGAGCGCGGAAAATCCTAGGGAGCGAGCGCACATGTCTGACCGAACCAGCCCAGCAGTCAATTGGGCAATTTATCAGCAAGCGGCCCGAATCCTGGTTTTGTGCGTTATGAATGGGAACCCTCAGTCCCTCTTCAGTCCCTAATTGACTGCTGGGCTGGTGAGGGATATTCCAATAAGGGAATGAGAGGAAATCTTTCAGACGAAGATTTCCGGCAAGTGGGAACCACTCTCATGAAGGCAACAGTTTGAGCACGCGAGTCAGGAATTTCCGCGATCTGGTGGGGGAATACCTGGCGGAAGAAAGGTAGTTATTACGGGTCCGACTGGTTGTTACTGGGAGCTCCATTCCGGCCGTAGACCGAAGAGGGACGAGGGTATTTGAGCTTCTCCTTCGGAAGATCCCGAAAAAGACCGAAGGAAGCACTGGGAAAACCAAAGGGTTACCTGGTTAACCCCAAGAGCCCCGGAATGGCAGATAGAATACTCCTGCCCCGGTCTGAATTTCTTGAGATGAGGAAAACTTTCGGGAAGGGCGGGAATCAGTTCATCAAACCAAAACGAGCCGGGGGCCAGACTCGAAGGTAGGGCTCCCCGATAAAGGAAGAAGCGTCTGCGAAACCCCAGTAGCGGGAATCGAAGCTATTGGAACTGTTATCACCCAGCACGTAGTACTTACCTTCGGGAACCTCGATCTTTCCCACCCCGTAATCGTGCTCGTACCGGGCGTAGTAATCACGGTCGAATTTCTCCCCGGTCAACTTCTCCCCGTCAATATAGACGTCTCTTTCTTTAATCTCGACCGTTTCTCCACCCTTCGCAATCAACCTCTTTACGTACCGCTTCCTGGACCCATCTTCCCTTTGGTGCCAGAAGACGATGATATCTCCCCGTTTCGGCTCCCGGAAGTTATAGGTAATTTTATCCACAAAGAAGCTATCGTGAGGCTGGATGGTGGGCTTCATAGACCCCGAGGGGACGCTCATCCGGACGGTGACGAAAGTCATTATCAACCAGGCCAGCAGCGCGGCCACCGCAAGCACATCAACCCATTCCAGCAGGTAATCGGCCGTCCGGTTGGTCCCGATACCCAGGAAATTGAGCAGCTTAGCGCTATAAGGCTTTTTTGTCTTCTCGTCCTGGTTGCGGTTAGATGGCATAAGGGGTAGGCAACTTAATACTTCCGTTCCCTTCTCAGGTAATAAGGTCTGGCCTGACGGGAGTCACCCTTCTTTACCAGCTCGATTCGTTCGATCTTGGGCGAATGAACGGGAAGCGTCTTCTCCACGCCGATCCCCGAAGAATGCTTTCTCACGGTTATCATCTCGTTTGCTCCGCTCCCGCTTTTCTTTAACAATATCCCCTCAAACACCTGGATTCGCTCCTTCGAGCCTTCCTGGACGTGCTCGTGAATTCTTACTTTATCTCCGGGCCGCATCTCCGGCAGGTCTTCGTCGATAAAATCGCTCTCAACCTTGTCAATTAGTTCGTCCATCTTCATCAACTCCTATTACTTTCCGATTTTAACTCTCACCAAAACTTGCCGAGGAAGCCCCACAGCTTGCTGTGGGGAGGAATCGGCTGGTTTTCGTCCAGCCCAGCACTCAATTCGCCCTGCTCACTTGAGTTAGTAACAGATACAACATTAGTTCCGAATTGAGTGCTGGGCTGGGTCTTCTTTTGTAAAAGAACAAGGTCCGTGGTTAAATCTGTTTTTCTACAAGTCCCGTCTTTTGGGACGGGGTTCTTGACTGGTAACTGAATCGCTTCCCCGTAGTCTGTCCAGGGTGACGGCAACCGCGGCCCGGACCGAGAGGTGGTTGAACTCCCCAACTCCCTCTATCGGGGGAAGCAGGTAGTCCAGCTTCTGGGTCAGTTCCTCCGCCATCCCCCACCCGGTACCGAAGAGAAGGAAGACCGGGCTGGCGTCTTCCCGAAGCCGGTCCCTGGCCGCATCGTATCCCATGCCACGTTGAGTCAAATCCCTGGCTGAAGTCCCGATCAACAGCGGTTCTCGCCCCTCCCGATCGGAAATATCCAAGATACCTTCCTCAAGTTTATCCAAAACGGAAACCAATTCCAAGGCTTCTCCCCGGTTCGTGTTCTCCCGGGTTCGCTCCTCCTCGGTCCAGTAGCCTCTGAGACGCCTGGCGATTTCCCTCTGGGTCCGGAGCGGCGTTACTATATAGTACTGGGCAACTCCGAACGTCCTGGCGGTCCTCGCGATATCGTGAACGTCCATGCTGGTCATGGAAGTAGTCACGATCTCGCCGCGTCGATTCCGCATGGGGTAATGAAGCAGACCGACGTAGAGACTACCCACGACGCCCCCCTTCTTCCAGGAGCTCGGGTCGCAACTCCTCGGTATCGCGAAGGGCCTCTCTTTTCCGAAAATCGGCGATCTTCTCGTGATTCCCGCTGAGCAAAACATCCGGCACCTTCATTCCCTCAAAGGACCTCGGCCTGGTATACTGGGGCGGCCCCAGCAGGTTATCGCCGGAAAAGGAATCGGTTCTGGCCGATTCCTCGTTGCCAAGGACCCCATCTACCAGCCGACCGACCCCTTCTATCAGGGCAGCCGCCGGTATTTCTCCCCCCGAGAGCACGAAATCACCGAGAGACAATCTGTGGTCACATATTTCCGCAACCCGTTCGTCGACGCCCTCGTAGCGACCGGCGAGCAGAATCAAGTTGCCCTCGTCTTTGAGTTCTTCGAACTTTTCCTGGGTGACCAGCTTTCCCCGGGAACTGAGCAAGATTACGCTCCCGCCTCCGCGTCCGGCTTTGACGGCACGGACACCTCGATAAAAGGGGCCAGGCTTCATCACCATACCCGGTCCCCCACCGTAAGGGCGGTCGTCGACGTTATCGTGCGGATCGCGGGCAAAGTCGCGCAGGTTCCAGATCCCTAGCTTGATTTTTCCTTCCTTCCGGGCCTGGGCGATTACCCCTTTCCCCAGTAAGTCCCGGAGCATCTCAGGAAAAATGGTGAGTACGTCGAAAATCATCTTTGACCCTCAGTCCAGAATATCGACTACCACGTCCCTGCCTTCCAGTTCCCCGGCACGGCTTACTACTGCCCGGAGAGAATCCGCCGTTTTACCGTCCCGCCCCAGCAAGTGACCACGATCTTCTTCGGGAACGGATATAAGAAAAATATCCACTTCTTCCGTATCGATATGATCTATACGAAGGTTTTCGGGGTGGTCAAGGAGCGGCTCGATCAAGTGATGGAGCAGCTCGAGGGACATCAGGGTTAGCCATACTTCTCTTCGTGCAGCTTTTCCATCAACCCTTTTTCCGAAAAGATATCTCGGACCGTTTTCGAGGGCTCGGCTCCCTTCTTGAGCCACTTGTACGCTTTTTCCTCGTCCAATCTTATGTCTCTGGGGCTGGGTCTGGGATTGTAAAATCCCAGCTCTTCCAGCACTTCCGTATCCCTGGACTCGGAGCGGTCCAGAACGACCACGCGATAGTACGGCTGTCCTCTCTTACCGGTCTTCTTTAACCTGATTCTTGCGCTCATCTTCTCCTCCTAGTGTCATTGTTATTCCGTTATACTCCCATTCCTCCCGGAAGCCCACCTAATTTCTTCTGGAGGCTCCCCATATTGTCCATCATCTTCTTTACCTTGTTAAACCTCTCCAGCAGATCGTTTACCTCGCTGACCTCCCGGCCGCTTCCCCGGGCGATCCTCCTCTTTCGACTTCCATCAATTATCTTGGGATTGGCCCGTTCCTCGGGTGTCATCGAGTTGATAATCGCTTCTATTCGATCTATCTCGTCTCCCTCCAGCTCGAGATCATCCACTTTGTTTCCCACTCCGGGCAGCTTGTCCAGTATCTCGCCCAGGGTCCCCATATTTCGGACCTCGTCCAGCTGATCGAGGAAATCCTGGAGGGTAAATTGTTTCTTCTTTATCTTCTCTTCCAGCTGCTCCGCCTTCTCCTGATCTATCTCCCGTTCGGCCTTTTCCACCAGAGAGAGGACGTCCCCCATTCCCAGGATCCTTCCCGCGACCCGCTCGGGGTAAAAGGGCTCCAGCGCATCCAGCTTTTCTCCGGTCCCCGCGAACTTTATCGGCTTACCGCTTACCTGAACCATGGAGAGAGCGGCTCCGCCCCGGGCGTCCCCGTCCATTTTGGTCAGCACGATGCCCGTGATTCCCAGCTTATCGTCGAACTCTTCGGCAATGGAAGTAGCTTCCTGACCGGTTAACGCGTCAGCGACAAGCAGTATCTCGTCCGGATCTATCCTGCCTTTTATCCTCACCAGCTCGTCCATCATCTCTTCGTCTACCTGGAGCCTTCCGGCGGTATCCAGGATCACCACGTCGGAACCCTCGCGCGAGGCCCGATCCACCGAAGAATCGGCAAGCTCTTCCGGCTGCTGATCCCGGTCGGCGTAAACGGGGAGATCCAGACCGTCACCGAGCTGCTCCAGCTGCTCCCTGGCCGCCGGCCGGTAGGTGTCAGCGGCAACCAACATGGGCCTCCGTCCATCCCCCTTCAATCTCTTGGCCAGCTTACCGCAGGAAGTGGTCTTGCCGCTACCCTGCAAACCGACCACCATGATCACCGCAGGATCGGAAGCGAGATCGAGCTCGCTCCGCTGGTGACCCATGACCTCCGACAGCTGGTCCCGGACGATCTTTATGACCTGCTGGCCGGGGGTCAGGCTCTCCATTACCTCTTCCCCGACGGCCTCTTCCTCTATAGAGCTTATCAGGTCCTTGACTACCCTGTAGTTTACGTCAGCCTCGAGCAGGGCGAGTTTGACTTCCTTCAGCGCCTCCTTCACCTCTTCCTCAGTGAGCTTGCCCTTCCCTTTTAACTGATCCAGTACCTCCGTCAGCTTGCCGGTGAGAGATTCAAACAAGAGAAAACACCTCGAGGATTTTAGACTGGATAATTCTAAGGGTGGTCGAAGCCCTTTTCAACAAAGGGGAAAGCCGGTCTCCCACCCTGGGCCGCGGAAATTCGGGCGGGCTGCTCACCCAAGTTGATAGTACCTCCGGACTCCCGGGCCGAGAAAATTCCGACTCGCGTGCTCAAACTGTTCTCTTCATTGTAGTGGTTCTCACTACAGAAAGAATTATGCATAAATACTTAAACTCATTCGGTTATGGTAATATCCCTCTCCGAGAATTTCCTGAGGCAAGCCTCAGCTAATTCTCGGCTCGGTCAAACATATGCGCCGC
>CAYZUF010000049.1:0-8791 GCA_964481645.1 uncultured Thermotogae bacterium | reverse complement strand
ATGCGTTACATCGGAGCCAGACAGTAACAGGAGGGAAAGATAACTATGGCTAGTTTAAAGACTTTAGCAAAAAGAGAAGAGAAGAAGAGAAAGTTTGAGAGCGGACACTCCCTTTGTGCGGGCTGCGGTCTGCCCATAGCGGTACGAACCATAATGAACTCCGTGGAAGGCCCGATCGTTGCCTCCAACGCGACCGGTTGTCGGGAGGTCGCCACCACCAGGTTCCCCACTTCGGCCTGGAATATACCCTGGATTCATAACGCATTCGAGAACGCGGCGGCGACCATAAGTGGAGTAGAGTCGGCCTACAGGTCCATGAAGAGGAAGGGTAGAATAGACGAGGAAGTGGAATTCGTCGCTTTTGCCGGGGACGGAGGAACCTACGATATCGGGTTCCAGTCTCTCTCCGGAGCGTTGGAGCGGGGCCACGACTTTACCTACGTTACCCTGGATAACGGTGCCTATATGAATACCGGCATCCAGAGATCGAGTGCCACGCCAAAGGGTGCTTCCACGACCACCGCTCCCGCGGGCGAGGAGCAGTACGGAAAGCAGGAAAAAAGGAAAAATCTGACGGAAATAGTTGCCGCTCACGAAATTCCTTACGTGGGACAGGCGTCGATCTCCCACCTGACCGACCTCTCGAACAAGGCAGAGAAAGCGATAAACGCGGATGGACCGGCCTTTTTGAACGTCCTTTCCACCTGTCAGCTGGGATGGAGGGTACCACCAAAGGACGCGGTCAAGGTGGCGGGAAAGGGAGTGGATAGCTGCTTCTGGCCTCTCTACGAGGTCGAAGAAGGAGAGTACAATATTACTTACGAGCCCAAGGAAAAGATTCCCGTCGAGGAGTGGCTGGAACCCCAGAAGAGGTTTGCCGCCCTGTTCAAGACCGGCAATAAGGGTGTTATTGAGGAGATACAGTCCGACGTGGACGTGGATTGGAAGAAGCTGAAGGCAAAAGCCGCTTAATCTTTACGAATCTATGTACCCCCGCTCTTCCGGGCGGGGTTTTTCTTTTGTCATTTTGGGGCTGGAGGGAAGGCGGGTTTTGGATCCAGGAGCTACCGAGATGGTGAGTGGAACGGGGGATATATACCCGCCTCCCCCAGTCAGCCTAAGTATCTTCCGGGAGAAATGTAGTCCGGCCTTTTTTCACTTATTTCCCTCGACGGTTCTTCTTCATATTTTGCTAATAAAAAGATAACGGTTTTACCGATCCAGAAAAGGACTTACGGTGGGATATTTGATCTACCTTATCACTGAGGCTAGTGAATGATGTTTAGCCCGCGGAAGAAATTTGTCCCCAGGAATTGAGCGTTACATACCTTTTAATTCTCCGGGGGGAGGTTGGAGATCTTCCAGTACTCCTGTACGGTCTCTATGACCTTGCGGAATTCCGCCGGGTTCACCGGTTTGTGGACGTAGCTGCTGGCCCCGCTGTCGTAGGCCTTTACCACGTCTTCTTCGCGCTCGGAGACGGTCAGGACTATCACCGGGATGCTCTTGAGTTCCTGATCCTCTTTGACAGTTTCCAGTACTTCGTGACCCCCTATTTTTGGTAGATTTAGATCGAGGAGAATCAGGTCGGGTTTTGGTACGTCTTCGAACCCCTCTTTCCGGTAGAGGAAGTCGAGGGCTTCTTCTCCGTCCCTCACCACGTAGAGCTTCGACTCCACGTCACTCTTGTAGATAGCCCGCTGGGTCAAATCTATGTCGTAGTCTTCGTCTTCCACTAACAAAATATCCAACCTGTCATTGTTGCCCATTTTTCCCTCCCCAATTTCAATTTAGGTCTGATCAATTCTATTTTTTGACGCGGGACAAGTTAACCCCATCGTTCGTTTCTCGACGTGAAATATTTTCGCTGATTTGTTCTTTCCTTCCCGGTAACGTGAAGTAAAATGTCGTTCCTTCTCCCACCGTGGACTCCGCCCAGATGTCGCCTCTGTGCTCCTCCACGATTCTCTTACAGACTGCCAAGCCGATGCCAGTACCTTCCGGATTATCCCTGGGGTTCAATTTTTCGAAGACCTTGAAGATCTTTTCCAGATATCTGTCCTTTATCCCCATCCCGTTATCCCTGACCCAGATAAGGTATTCGTCCGATTGTTGCTTCCATCCTACTTCTACCTCCGGGTCCTCCTTGTCGTTGTACTTGATGGCGTTGGTTATTAGGTTGCTGAATAATTCGGTCAGCAATGTCTTATTACCGTAAACACGGGGCAAATCGTCGGGGACGACGAAGTTAACCCCGTCCAGCAGGTAGACCAGATCCTCTTCTAGCTCCTCGATCAACCCCCCGACATCGACCTCGTCGAACCCCTTGTCTTCCATGTTGATCCTGGAGTAGGTCAACAGGCTTTCTATCCGGTCCCGGAGCCGCTGGGTGGTGTCGGAGAGGGCATTGAGGGCCCGAATTCCCCCCTGATCCAACTCTCCCTCGTAATCTTCCAGCAAGATGTGGCTGTAACCTTCCAGCGTCTGTAGCGGGGCCTTCAGGTCGTGGGATATTCCCCGAGAAAATTCCTCTAGTTTTTCGTTGCTTTTCTTTAGCCTTTCCGTCTTCCTCCTGAGGTCTTCCTCCAGCTGTTTGACTTCGGTTATATCGATGTAATGCTCGATTCTCCCACCCTGGTAACGTTCGGTGGCAATTGGAATACTGCGATACTCCAGAATTCTGGTCGTTTTTCCGTAGTCGTTCTTAATGGAACATACGTGGCTATTTACCCGTTTGTCGCCCGAGTAGGCCTCCTTGGCGATTTCGGTAAATTCTTCCGATTTATCGAAGGAGTCGGCGTAATATCGCAATGCCCTCTCCCCGGAGAGACCGATCAACTCCCTCCTGTTCAGATCGAAGAAATCCTCCATGGTCTTATTTACCCAGACTACTTCCCCCCGCTTGTCGATCAGTACCACGGCGGAATCCAGGGTGTCGATGGCGTCCTCTATCAGATAGCGGTACCTGGCCCCCGACTCCCTGAGCCTTTTCATCAATTTATTGATCTTCTTGTTATTGATAAACTCCAGAACCCCCGCCTGTTCGGTGACCTTCGAACCCCTCATCGTAGTGGGTATAGTCGTCGGGGAGTTGCTGCCCGGGGCCGGCTGCTCGACCAGGCGCACGTCTACCCCGCCTCGAATCCCTTCGGTCCGCCGACCGTTCTCGTCAAAGAGGCCTTTCAACCGTTGTTTTACCAGGTCCAGGTCCTCCGGATGGACTATCTCAGCGAGGTGGAGATTATCGACATCCCCGTGACTCAGGACCTCGCGGGAAGCTTTATTGGCTTGGAGTATGTTCCCTTCCCGATTGACCAGGTAGAGAATATTGGAAGAGTTGTTGAACAACTTGGTGGCGTATTTCTGTGCCCCCCAACCCTTGAGTTTCTTTGAGGAGTTGAAAGAGAACTTTTCGGATAGATATAGAATTCCGGTGGTTAACAGAGGAACTGCGATCAGAATTCCAATCAGGGTTAGACTGGATACCCTCAGTACCAGGATAGCGATCGCCAGAATTAGATAACTTAAGCCAAGGACTGCAATATACCTTTTCAACTTAATCACATAGACCTGCGGGTTACCTCGGGGCTCCGAGACTCGTCACGACTCAATTAGAGGAAAACGTTGCTCAGCAAAAATAACACAAATTCTACCCCCCGACAAGGACAGGGATCACCCGGCCGAGTGAGAGCTTAAATAATCAGGTTTTGGTCGAGGGTAATGGGAAAAGTGGTGGCCAGTTCTGCGATGCTATCTTCGTCAAGTATGTCTATTTTTCGGTCCCTCATTTTGATAAATCCGCGGTCCTCAAGTTCACCCAGAGTTCGGATTGCCGTCTTGGAGGAGACCCCGGCCAGTTCCGCCAGTTCGGAGCGGGATAACTCAATGCCCTCCTGTCCGAGTCTGAGGATAAATCGGGCCAGCCTCTCCTTGCTGCTGTTGTAAGACCTCTCTGCCAATTTACTCTGGAAAGCTTTGAGTTCCTCGGACATCTTCGAGAAGAAGCGAAAGACTATTTCCGGGTGCTTTTCCAGGAAGTAGAAGAAGTTGCCCCGTTCGATAAAGCCTACCTCGACGTCGGTGAGCGTTTTGGCGAAGGCGATGTGGGTGCCCTTGTCGAAGAGCGTGGTCTCGCCGATGTATTCGCCCGGGCCGGCCAGTTTGAGAATCTGCTTTTTTCCCCGGAGGGTCCGTTTAACCAGCTTCACCAGTCCCTCGTCTATCAGGTAAAAGCCGAAGGAAGGAGCGCCTTCTTGAAAAATTATCTCCTCCGGACCGTACTCGATGCTTTTTACCTCTCCCTGAAGCTCGGAAAGGCTTTGATCATCTAGGTCGCTAAATAACTTTATTTCTCCAAGGTCGACCATGGTTGCTCCAAGACTACTACCTTTTCGTTCCCCCAAATGACCCTAAATAAGACCGGAGTTATCGTATTCTCTCAGGGTGGATAAGACGAGTGACGTATTCGTCGTTTCGATGTGAGGGCTCTGGACGAGATCCACCAGTTTGTCGGTCATCTCTTCCCTGTTTTTGAACTTCCCGATTGCGATGACGTCGAAATCCCCTGTAGTTTCGTATATGTGGGTAAGACAATCGTACATATCCATTTCGTCCAATACCTTTGATAGGTCGTCGCTTTTCGCCTTGACTTTGATAATTGCGGTCAGGGAATAGTCGAAAACGTCCAGATTCAGCTTTAGACCGAACTTTTCTATCACCCCTTCCTCCTTCAACTTTTGGACCCGGTTGCTTACCGTGGTCGGGGAAACGTCAAGCTCGCCCGCAATATGCCTCAGTGACATCCGGCTATCCTCTTGCAAATACTTGATGATCTCAACATCTCTGTCAGTTAGTTTCATATCACTAGAATAGCAATGTAACCCCACTTTGTCAAGGATTAAGGATAGTCAATAGATAACCTAAACAGTCAACTACTCCCACTCCATAGTAGCCGGGGGCTTGTTGGATACGTCGTAGACGACCCGGTTAATTTCCTCGAGCTCGTTGGTGATCCTGGTAGAAATCTTTTCCAGCGTCGGGTAGGGTACCTGGGCGAAGTTGGCGGTCATCGCGTCTTCCGACTCCACTATTCTCAAGGCGACCGGGTATTTGTAGCTCCTCAGGTCCCCCTGAATCCCGACGCTTTTGATCGGTAGAAGTACGGCGAAGGCCATCCATACTTCTTGGTACCATCCCGCCGATTTCAACTCCTCTTCGACGATGTGGCTGGCCCTTCGGACTATTTCTACCCGGTCGGGGGTGACCTCTCCCACTATTCTGATCGCCAGTCCGGGGCCGGGAAAGACGTGACGGTTGATTATCTCGTCGGGTAAGCCCAGGGTCGCGGCGATCTGCCGGACTTCGTCCTTGTAGAAGTCTTTTAACGGTTCAAAGATATCCAGATCGATTTTTTCCGGGAGTCCTCCCACATTGTGGTGGGATTTAATTGTATCCGAATGGGTGGTGGAACCGCTTTCGATTACGTCCGAATAGATCGTTCCCTGAACCAGAACCTCCGCTTTCAGGGTTTGTGCCGCCTCCGTGAAGACCTGAATGAAGGTTTTTCCGATGATCTTTCTTTTCTTCTCCGGGTCCTCGATCCCCTTCAATTTACCCAGGAACTCGTCCTGCCTGTCCAATATTTTTAGATTTAAATCGGAGCCGGAGAAGGTTTTCTCAATTGACTCCGTCTCATTTTGCCTCATCAGACCAGTATCCACGTATACCGCGGTTAAGTCCTCCCCTATTGCCTTTTCCACTACCCTGGCTGCGGTTGTAGAATCGACCCCCCCGGATAGGCCGATGATTGCTCTTCTATCACCGATGTACTCCCGGGAGTCTTCGACCAGTTCGGGCACGAGCACGGTTGGATCCCAGTCTCTTTTCGCGCCACAGATCCTCAGGGAGAAGTTCTCCAGGATTTCTCCCCCTTTGCTGGTATGGGTAACCTCCGGGTGGAATTGGACTCCAAAGAGCCTACTTTCCCCGTCGAGGAAGGCTGCCACCGGACTGGATTCAGTTGAGGCCGCAACCGTAAAGGGAGGGGGCATCTCGACGACTCTGTCCTTGTGGTTCATCCATACCTCTTCTTCGGTTTCCAGTCCCTGGAGCAACTCGTTTTTTCTGTCCACCAGCTTCAAAGTCGAGGTTCCGTATTCCCCGACATCCCCCGATACAACGCATCCACCGGCCAGATGGGCGAGAAGCTGGTGGCCGTAACAGATACCAAGTACGGGAACGTTTAACTCCAGGATTTCGGGATCCGGTTTTGGGGAGTCCTCCTCGTGGACGGAAGCAGCGCCCCCGGAGAGGATGATTCCCTTTAGCCCTTCGCGTTCCTTCAGTTCTCTTGCCGAGGTGTCCGCCGGCAGGACTTCCGCGTAAACCTCCAGCTCCCTGATTCGACGCCCGATCAGGTGGGAATATTGACCCCCGAAGTCCAACACCGCGATAAAGTCCATCGTGGAATGAATCCTCCTTTGAGTTTTCAGGATCTCAGGTCGTAATTTTCGCCAGCTCTCCCCGTTTACTTGCCTGATTGATTTCGCGAGCGATCCTCCTTCCCGTACTCATCGGCTGCTCGTAGTAATAAAACGAATAAGGGGATCCCTCTGGAAACAGGTTGGTTCCGGCGACGATTCTACCCGAGACCTCGAAGGTGACGAATTCCAGCTGGTCAGTGCAGACCGTCTCCAGACAGAAGGGGCCGAATATCCCCGGCGAGAAGAGTTCCTTGGAGCTTTCCACCAGTTTCTTGCCCATCCGGTATAGCTGGGGTAATAGCGATTCCCGGGCTACCAGGGGTTTATTCCCCACCACCACGAAGCTCTTTTCGCCCTCCCCTGCCCGGTAATATTCGTCGATATTGGATTCATCCCGCCGGTCGATCCCCAGTATCTCCAGCCGGTCCTCGATCGGGGAATAGTAGTAGTGGGGATAATATCTCGTTCCCTCTACCCACTCCTGTAACGTGTAGTCCCCTTCCCGGTCCCCGATCTTCTCCCGAAATTCGTCCTCCGAGTGGACCAGGAAGAATCCCGCCCCGCCTTTGGCCCCGCTGAACTTCACTATCCCCGTCCCCTCTATTTCCGCGGGGGAATCGTAGACCTCCGGTACTTTAATACCTGCGGTTTCCAGCCATTTTCTCTCCTTGGTCCGGTCCGATTCCCACTCCAGGGTATACTTGTTTCCAAATACTGGCACTTCGAAATCTCGCAACAGCTTTTCCGCTCCCACGTACTCCACGAAGGAGCCGTGAGGAACGGCTATCGCGTTCCGCTCGGCCAGTTCGGATTGGACTCCTCCGGAGAGGATTTCTTTGAAATCCTCGACCAGTAGTAGCGTGTCGGGCTTAGCTTTGGGGAAAGACCGGTAAAACTCCTCTCGTTCGGGTGTACAGATGCCCAGGGTGGGAAGGCCTTCCCTCCGGGCCCCGTGAAATATCTGCAGCGCCGAGTGAGAACATAAGGTGGCCACCGTGGGACGCTCTTCTTCCATCAGGTGACCACCTCCACCAGGCTTTCGGCCTCGATTGCCCGCTTCAGCTCCCGGGCTACCCGTTTTCCGGAGCCGACTTCCTCCCCGTATTTGTACTTCATATAGGGAGAAGTCGAGCCCAGGGCCGGCGATCCCGGAACGCGCAGCGAGGCGTCAAATACTTCGAATTCGAGTTCTTTGGTTAAAACCCCCTGAAGAGCGAAGAGGCCAATCATCCCCGGTGGGTAGATCTCCTTACAGGCCTCGACGAACTTCCTCCCGGCCGAAAAGATTTTCTCCAGCTGGGACTCTCTCATCGTGGCCCCGTAGTGACCGACCTCTATGTTCTGGTGCTCGACGGTGGCCTCTAGTTGTTCCTCCGCCGGCAGGCGCAGGAGTCCGTCCAGGTCGGTCTGAATTCTGCGGTCGAAACCCAGGAGGTCTATTTCGTCGGTGATCGGGGACCAGAAGTAGTTGGCGTTAAATAGCCCCCCGAGGGCCACCTCTTCTATGGTTGCCTCCGCCAGATCCTCCTCAGTAATGATCCCCCGCTCAATCCTCTTTTCCGCTCGAGTCCGGAATTCCTCGTAACTCGAGGCGTAAAAGAAGGCCCGTTCCACGGAACGGTCCTTCTCCTGGACCTTTACAATTGACAGGGAGTCGATTTCCGCCGGAGAATTTAGCTCCTTCGGTCGCTTTATCCCCGCGGCGTCCAGGAGGTGGTATTGATTCTCCTCTTCGTAGCGTTCCTCGGCCCGAAGAATTCGGCGGTTTCCCATTATGGGGACCAGGAATTCTTCCTCTATCCTCCCGTAACCGACGTAGGTAGCAAAGGACCTATTGGGAACAAAGACGGTCTTTAAATCACGCATCCGCTGCTGGATCTCCGGCTCCACCATCTTCTTAAACTGGTCCACAAGGAGGACGTGGTCGAAGAGGTTGGCGTAGTGCTGGGTGTAGGTCTTCTCTCTTCCCCTTTCGGAAACTACGAGGGTCTCCAGGCCTTCCTGCCTGGCCCCATAGGCGATTTCCAGGGCGGAATGAGACCCCAGCACCCCTATAGTCACTTCATCTACCTCCCCGATACCGTAATCCTCGATTACTCCTTTGACTTCTCCACTCTCAAGTGGCATTAATTACACCTCGGAGATAAAAGTTTCCTCCTCGATAAGAGGATCGAGGAGAGATCACCCGTTTCGCAAAATAAGTCTTCCGTAAGTCAGAAACATGATAATTGATCTCCGTCCGGATTAACAGAGATAACTCATCTTACCCCCCTAAACTAAAAATAAAAAGGACCGAATCGGTCCAATGG
>CAYZUF010000048.1:0-8807 GCA_964481645.1 uncultured Thermotogae bacterium | reverse complement strand
CCTCCGGAGAGTACGTACTGGACCCGGATAGACCGTGGGTTAAACCCAGCCAGATACCCGAGCTGACCAACTTGAAGTCGAAGGGGGCCGGGGAGAAAGCGCTGAGGGACCTGGCCCTTCAGGGACCGAATTCGATGGAGATCCTGAAGGAGCTCGCTTCGGAAGAAGGGGGGCAGCGGCTGGATAAGATGCTCAGAAACGAGCTCGACTTCTACGACCTGAACGGGGCCGAGACGGTCGTGGCCCGGACGGGTTACACCGGGGAAGAGATAGGGTACGAACTGCTGGTCCATCCCGACGACGCCCCGGATCTCTGGGACGATCTCCTGGAGCAGGGTAAAGATCACGGGCTAAAGCCTGCAGGACTGGGAGCGAGGGACTCGACCAGAATTGAAGCCGGACTGCCGCTCTACGGCCACGAGCTGAGCGGAAAGGACGAGATCCTGCCCACGGAGTCGGGGTTTGGCTCCTACGTCAAGTTTCACAAGCCCTACTTTATTGGCAGGGACAGGTACAAACAGAAGGCAAAGTCCTTCCTCCACGTGGAAAACAAGGTGGTCAGGTTCGAACTGATTGACGAGGGGGCTAGGATGGTCAGGGAAGAGAGCCCGGTTTTCGACGGAAGGGGTAAGTACCTCGGCTACGTGACCAGCTGTGCGAAGGTCGGCGGGGGGCAGGTGGGGATGGCTTACGTGAATAAGAGCAGGAAGACTGAAGAGGGAGCCCTAATTCGTATTGTTCCCTCCCTGGCCGGGGAAGAGAAAACGGAAATAGATATCGGTCCCGGAGGGCGGATGCCCGAATCCTACCAGGCCCGGATTCTCCCCAGATTTCCGGAAACCGAAGGGGAGGTTCCGGGCATGGAAAGCTCGGAATAACCGGGGAGAGGCCGAGCGTTGAAAGGGAGAAAGGAAGTAGCTAAACTTTATCTACAGTTGCGAAGGTGGCGGAATCGGCAGACGCGCTAGGTTTAGGACCTAGTGGGGTTTTCCCCGTGTGGGTTCGAGTCCCACCCTTCGCACCAGGGCCCTGGACTTTTCTTCTTTGTAACCTCTCTACTTTTTCCTCAACTTCCGGATATTTCTCTATCCCCCTTGTTCGACGAATTTGGTTCCGGGAAGGTCAAAGAAGCCTTTAGAAGCTCGCAGGTCGACTATCGGGCCTTTTTTTGGGTCAGTGGAAATATTGAACAGTAAAGAGCCGTAAGAGCGTTTGGTAGAAAAGCTTTAATTCCCGTTTTGCGTGTTTTCCCTGGTCTTACATCCCCCGGCACTGATCGCAATTTCCCGCCCCGCCAGGGAAGAAGAACCTCCCGGCGAGGCGGGCGAATTGAATGTTCCTACAGGTTTTTGGGGAGTACCGTCCTAATTCTGTATTTCCTACCGGTTACGATAAGGTCCAGAAGATTCGACTCCCCCTCGGTTTGGTCGAGAGAAAACGAGATTTCCTTGTTCTCTTCTTCCTGTTCTTCCAGCTGGGCTCCGGCCACGTATTCCACTTGCTCGGTGGAAGGCGCGATAAGGCCAGCTCCGTACTCGGATTCCATCTCCTTCGGCAGCTTCGTAGCTATTAATAAGTAGTGTGTTTCTCCGTAAGAAACTACCCCCAGGATTAGACCTCCCTCAAGGTTGGGGGGAGAAATAGCGAGAGAACTATAAGAGGTCAGATTGACCTGGTCGAGGCTGGCCGCTGGCTGATCGAAATTGAACTCGATACCGGGTAGATTCTGGTATTTGGTGATCAGTACGTCCCTGACAGCCTCCTCTTCCTCGAGATTTACTCCGTCGTTGGCCTGAGAAATAACGGGAGTAAATACCAGTAACAAAGCCAGAATTGCTGAACAAGCTAAGATTTTGTGGTTATCCATTCCGCTCACCTCCGTGGTGTTTCCGGATTAATACTTGTAGGCCAATTTCACGGCACTCTTCTGGGTAGCAAAGTAGTGGCGGCTATCCCTTGGTGGCCACTCGACTCTGACCCGGAAGCCGTCCCGTAGCCGGCCTGGATTGCTGACGTGGTAGGAGCCGTGTGCTTTGTAACCGGCTCCGTTCGTGTTACCCGAATACTGGGGGCGATAAGTATTGGCCAGATCGACCCTGCCCTGTTCTATGGTATTCCCGCTCCGATCGAGTATGGTGAACTCTACGAGTGCGCCGTAACCGCTTCCTCCGTCTTGATTGGTCACCAGTAGTTCGAAATTCAAGTAAGCTTCGTTGGGTCGCTGTGATAGCGAATACCAGTTCCAGCGTGACTGGGTCCCGTAGTTCCTGTGCCAGTACCACTGGTTTTCCCGGGAGCCGGTACTGTCGAAATTGTCGGCTTCTTCCTCGTTGAACCGAGGCCGGGAGGGACTGACCTGAATGGTATTGGTTGTCCTGGAAGTAGACCCCTGGTTGTCTCGCACGGTCAGGGTGACTCGTTTGCTTCCAGAAGAACCGAAGCTTTGCCAGACTACCTGGCCGCTCCTGTCCGGGTTGCCGTCGCCGTCGAAGTCCCATCTCCAGGAAGTAATCTGGCCGTCCGGATCATTTGAAGAGCTTCCGTCGAAGCGTACGGTCTGACCGACGTCGGGATTGCTGGGATCGTAGCTAAACCTGGGGTTGGGAGATACGTTGCTCGGCCCCACCTGGATGTACTGACTGGTGGTCGCCGTGGCTCCGTCATTATCCCTCACCCTCAGGCGAACCTCGACTCTTCCCGTGCCCCGATAGGTATTGTAGCCTTCGCGGCCTCGGCCTACGACGTCGAAGACACCGTCGCCGTCGAAATCCCATTCCCATCGGACGATACTGCCGTCCGGATCGTACGAGTTGGAGCCGTCGAAGTGGACCCTTTGTCCGCTGGAGGGATTGGTGGGAGAGTAGGAAAAACGGGCCTGTGGTGGTTGATTGGTCGGTTGAGAAGAAACTACCTCGAAATCGTAAAAATCGGTATCCCACTCAACCGGTGTCAGCTTTAGTTGAAATTTCGAACCTTCACTTCCAAAGTGGAGTCCAAACTTCGCCTTCAGGCCGGATTTAATCTCTTCTCGTAGATTTTTCGGGTCGGGAACCTCCGGGAAACCGCTTGCCCGGAATGGATCGTTGGGGTACCTGACGAATTGGTAGATGTCGATCTTCTTGGTAGTGGCTAGTGCCTGTAAGTATTCTCTACCCGAAGGTCTACTGGCCGTCATATTGGACAGAGTGTGTCTTCCTGGGTTGCGTTTCTCGTTTCCTTCCCATTTATTGGGGTAAATGAGCTTGACTTCGCCCCCCGCAGTGTAATCCAGGATATAAACGTATGCGCTCTTGTTAAGTTGAAAGTTCACTTGGGCGCTGTCGCCTATCCGGTAGACCTTTCTATCGGTCCACACCCTAACATCAAGCTCGGACTCCGCGGGGGGAGAAGGTATCAGCATTAAGGGGGCGGGCTGGGAACCCGAATTGGCTACTTGAACGAAGCCGTTTGAGTTGTCAAATTCTGCCTTGTCTACCCCGTAGGCCGAACTGGCCGGGAGTAGAAGAAGCGCCAATCCTAAAAGGAAAATTACCAGACTTTGTGCTTTATACGTTTTTACAGCTGACCTAGGTTTATTCATGGTGTCCTCCTCGTAAATCTATTCTTGGTTGAAATTTTGTACCAGGTTTGATAACTCATTTGACGATATTCTATCCTTTACCAGTTCCACCAGGGGTGCGGATATCCTTCCATCCTCTCGAAGGACTCCGATGACCCCCGCCTTCAACTCCTCACCCTTGTCTCGCTCCGGATTTGGTTCCTGGAGGGCGGACTGCTCCAGGGAGACGGTCACGTCTTCGATTATCGTATAAAGTGTAGCCCTGGTCAGATCTCCCTCCGTAGGGGTCGAACTGCCCACCGTAAGACCTTTCTCTTCGAGCAGACTCTTGACCTGGCTCATCCGGATTTTCCAGCGCCGGAGAACGCTTTCCACCCGGGAGCCCGAGACCCCCCGGCCGATCCCTTCGGTTAACTCGTTTAGTAGTTGGTTGACCGGCAGACCCTCCGCGAGAGCCTCGGCTAGAACGGATAATAGGTCCTGGCTGGTTTCGGTGTTGTAGCCCTCGTTGCCGATCTGCTCGAGCGCAGCCGCGGTCTTTTCCTCCGTCACTATCCCCAGCGAGAAAGCCCGCTCCAGGCCCTTGATCAGGTTATCCTTTAATTGCGGATTTATATCCATCTCCCGAACCAGGTTGAAAACCACTTCCTGAGAGATCTCCTCGCCCCGAGTTGTCCCCGAAACCAGCGCCAGGGCCACCAGCGCGATCAGGGAGGCGGAGACGACGATCTTTTGAAGTTTCATACCTGACTCCCGCCCCGGTCCTGTTTTACGTAGATCACGGAGCTCAGTTGATTATAGCTTCGGACGTACTCGGTGGCCCTGGGATCCGGCACCCAGCGATTTCCATCTACGATAAAATTGTACTCGTATCTACCCGGCTTGAGATCGAGCCGGATGGCCCAGAGACCGCCCGCCTTCTTGGTAAGCTGCTTCGGTTGCCAGTTGGAGAAATCTCCGGCTACCGCCATCCGGTCTGCCTCCGGGTAGGCAACCATAAAGGTCACCCCGTTCTCCGCTTCCGAATAAGGGGTTCCCAGGTAATTGCCCAGAAAGAATCCCCCTGCGAGGCCTATGATTAGAACAACGATAGCCGACCCCGCCAGCACCAACCTCGGAGATGGAAAGCGACTGAAGGAAGAACCGAACGGTTGTCTCTCTTTTTTCTGTAACCTGTTGAGCACCTTATTTTCCACTCCGGCCAGCTTATCCCGGTTTTCCGAGGCTTCTCCGTCCAGACTCTTCCTGATTAACTTCCTCAGTGCCCGATCCGTCTCTTTTTCACTCATCGTCCCCACCTTCCAGAACTTCTTTCAGGTTGTTCTTTGCCCGGTGTAGTCTGGTTTTTACGGTACCGGTAGGTAAATCCATAACCCGGGAAATCTCCTCGTAGCTCAAATCCCCGTAAAACCTGAGGACCACCGGTACCCTGTACTTTTCGTCGAGATCCGAAAGTGACTTCCTCATTCGATTAATCCTCTCTTCCCTGTTTACCTGCTCCGCCGGATCGTCCCTATCTCTGCCCGGGAGCCACCCCGGGTGCTTTAACGGATTCACGAACCTTCCCCTTCTGAGTTTGTTTTTGGCCAGATTGGCGGCGATCGTAAATAACCAGGGACGAAAGTCCCGTTCCAGGTCGAACTGATCCAGACGATCGTAAGCTCTAACAAAGGTGTCCTGAACTATGTCCTCGGCGTCTGCCGGTTCCCTGGTTATTCCCAGGGCCAGCCCGTATACCTTTTCTTTGTACTCTTTCACGATCTCCCCCCAGGCTTCGATGTTCCCGGATAAGGACTTTCGAATTAGTCGCCTTTCCTCGTTATTTTGCAACTGCTTCCTCCCTCCTCCCCCATTATACGCCAAAAGTCCCTGAATAGTTAATGGGAAGCAGGCGAGGAAGCCGGATTTATCCTTTTAACGGACCGGAATCTACGAGTGAATCCAAGATCCGACTCCGGTCTTTCCTTCTTTCCCCTACTTATACAGTTGAAAGTGGAAAATGTTTCATTGGTTTGGGGAGAGCTCCAGAGAGCAGTGCAGGACGGGAACACCGCAGGTTAGTGCGTTCAGGTGGGGGTAATTGTCTTGCCAGGTTCTTTCAAAAACCACAGTTCAACCGCCGTGTACTCGGGGATTCGGACGCTGAATGTAAGCAGTTAGCCCCGGTCCGGACACAGGTCGCTGGGTGGGCTCCCTTGTTAGGAGAAATGCAATAAGACACCAAAGCACCGCAATCGTCACGTCAATTACCCCGCACCAAGGTACGGGGCTTGTAACGACAACTCCGTACGGATAGGAATGTTTTTCTTTAACGACAAAGGACCCAGCAGTCAATCGTCCAGCACTCAAACGGACCCGGGTATTTTGATTAGTCCCAAGGGTAATGATTGATTTAAACTACCAATCAGACCCCTCAAAAGAAATCAGTCCCCGTTTGAGTGCTGGAGGACAAAAAGCCAGCCGATTCCTCCCCAGGGCAAGCCCTGGGGCTTCCTCGGCAAGTTTTGGTGAAAACTTCATACGGGCAACTCATGCCAAGTTGAAGCTAAAACCGCTCGGTGCGCGTTTGTCGGTCTCTAGAACTGGTTAACAGCAGGGTCCGCAGCCACAACCCAGGAAAGCGAGGAAAGCAGCAGCCCAGAGAGACCAGAAAAATCCCAATACCATTGCTACTCCAACGGTCATTGAGAGCACCTCCTATATACTGATCTTACCCACAACTTTACTGTACATCGATTCAACCGGGGTGTCAAGGAGAATATGAGTGAGGATAGGACGATCGGTAAAGCGAAACTGGTGCGCCTGGGAGGACTTGAACCCCCGACCTACGGATTAGGAATCCGTCGCTCTATCCGACTGAGCTACAGGCGCAGGGTCAGGATCTCTTTAGTTTCAGGTAGATTTGTTTGGCTGCCGCCTCTTCTGCTTCCTTTTTGCTCCTCCCTCGACCGATCCCCTCGAAGTCCTGGAGAGCAGCGTGAATCTTGAACCTTCTGTCGTGAGCTTTCCCCCACTCCTCTTCGACGCTGTACTCCGGCCTGGTGTCGTAGCGTTTTTGGGCCTCTATTTGTAGGGCGGATTTGTAGTCCAGAACCTGCTGGCTGTCGACCAAATTGTCAACTTCTTCGCTCAGCATTTCAACCACGTATTTGGCGGTGGGGTTGAACCCGTTCTGAAGAAAGAGAACCCCGACCAGCGATTCTAATACGTCACAGAGGATGGAGTCCTTGTTTCTCCCCCCGGATTCCTCTTCTCCCTTACCCAGGTAGAGATAGCGCCCCAGGTCCAGGTCCGCCGCCTTCCTGGAAAGGACCGGTTCGCTGACGGCGACGGCCTTGATTTTGGATAGTTCGCCCTCGCCTCTCTCCGGGAAGGAGCGGTAAAGATGCTCCCGAATTGCCAGCTCTATCACCGCGTCGCCCAGGAATTCCAACCTTTCGTAGGACCGAATTTCCCCTTCGGACTCGTTGACGTAAGAGGTATGGTGGAAGGCTTTCCTCAGCTCTTTTTCCGGGATATCCAGGTCCAGTCTGTCTTTTAGCTCCGTAAAGTTCTTTTTCATATCTTGGGGATGACCAATTATAACCGTTATCGTGAAACTCGATCAAGACGGAAGGTAAGGACGGTTTCCTCGTACTTCCCGGGTAATAGTACAGGCCATCGCCGGTTGTGACGGCCCAAGATCTCCCGAGTGAGCCCGGTCAATCCCCTGCTGGATTGATTTATCCTCCTTATCAGGTATAATGGTTCCAATTGGGGTCTAAGTTAAGGGTTCTACCCTTTTTAGGGGGGAGCAGGGTTGCTCCCCAGGCTTGTTTCCCAGCCCCCTTTTCGGGCCCCTGGGTGAAAGTGGTGAGGATGAAAAGATTTCACTTGTCTTAAAGGTCATAGCCGGATGGACGAATGGAGTTCCATACTCTGGAGCAACTTGCTCTTGCCTTTGTCGTAGAGGTTGGTAGCAACAGAGAAAACCGCCCGGTCTGGGTAGGGGTTGATTCGCGATGACCAGAAAAAGTTATGCGGAACAGCTGAAGGATTTGCGGGATAACGTGCTTGAGATGGGAAATCTGACCCACGCGAGGCTGACTCAGGCGCTGGAAGCCATGGTGGGAGTGGACGCGGAAAGGGCCGACCAAATTGGGAAAGGCGATGACCAGATTGACGCCATGTACGTGGATATAGAACGGGAATGCTCCGACCTATTGGCGCTGCAGCAGCCGGTGGCTACGGATCTTAGGCTTATCACTGCTTCCTTCAAGATCATCACGGACATCGAGAGGATTGGGGACAAGGTGGTCAACCTGACCGACTATACCAAGTCAATTGGAGAAGAGCGAGTGATGGACGAGGAGGAGATCCTGGCCTTGGGGGAGTTTGCAGCCACTATGTTTGATGACGCCCTCTCTTACTATGATTCCAGGGACCTGGAAGGGGCGAGGGAGCTCGTCGAGCGGGATGACCAGATGGATGAAATGTGTGAGGAGAGTACGAATAAAATCCTTGGCCACCTGATTGAAAGGGAAAGCGGGACTCTTTCCACCGAAGAAGCCACTCGTTTGGGACAGGAGGTTTCCACCGAGTTGCTCACCATCAGGGATCTGGAGAGAGTCGCCGATCACGCGACGAATATTGGAGCCCGGACGATATACTGGATTAGCTCCAACAGAGAACTGATATAAGGGTCTGAAACTACCGCTCTATTTCCTGGCTTCTTCGAAGGATTCTGGAGAACCGAAAGCCGATGGTTGTTGCCCCCTTACTCTTCTTCCACCTTGCAGGGGCCGTAAAAGTTGAGCTCGACCCGGTTGGCGTCGCAGGGCCCGTTTTCGATTACCTTCCGGAGTTTCTTTTCGAGAGTCGGGTCTTCTATGTCCCTTACTTCCCCGGATTCCTCGCATATGTAGTGAGGGTGGATCCGCGGAGAGAGGTCGTACCTGGTCTCGGTTCCCTCTTGAATGGGGATCAGCTCCCCCATCTCTTCCAGCAGGTCGAGTGCCCCGTAGATGGTGGAGGGACTGATCATAGGGTACCTATCCTCGAGTTCTTCCTGTATTTCCTTTGCCGTCGGATGGTCCAGGTTGATCAAGGCCGAGACCACCTCCATCCGCTGTGGCGTTACCTTGAAACCGCTATCTTTTAGCTTTGTTCTTATCTCCTTTATCTTGTCTTCTTGTTTCATAGTAAACCCCTTGTAGTAGTCAATTACCCCGCACCAAGGTGCGGGGCTTGTAACAACAGCCCCGTAAGG
>CAYZUF010000047.1:0-9112 GCA_964481645.1 uncultured Thermotogae bacterium | reverse complement strand
GAGGAAAAACCCGGATCGTCCCAGTACCCAGCTGACGGCCCGATCGACGTACTTTTGCTCCTCCAGGGGCTTGTACCAGGTGCTCCTATCCTGCTCACCCTCCTTCCAGCGACTCCGGGCGAGGGATTTGATGGTCTGGATGGCCACTCCCCTAGACTGGCAGATCTGGACCAGATCTTCGAAGTCCGAGGCGTACTCCCGGTTCCGGATAAGAGGGTAGTTATAGGGGAGCAGGACGGAATCGAACTCGTACTCTTCCAGGCTCCTCATGTGCATGGTGGGGGCCTTTAAAGAGTGCCCGGTTACGCCCAGAAACCGGACCAGACCCTCTTCTTTTGCTTCCAGGGCGGCTTTTAGGGCCCCGTCATCCCCGAAAACCCTCTCCCACTCGTCCGGCTGAATCAGGTTATGGAGCTGGATCAGGTCTACCCGATCCACCCTCAACCGACGGAGAGAGTTTCTGATCTCCTCCTTTGCTTCCTGGTACGTTCTCTTTCCCGTCTTAGTGGCCAGAAAGAAACGGTCCCTGTACTCCTCCATCCAGGGACCTATCCTCAGCTCCGAGTCACCGTAACTGGCCGCAGTATCAATGTGATTTACCCCATGCTCAAGGAGAACTTCAAGGGTCTCGTCCGCCTCTTCCTGAGATGATTCGGCAAGCGCCGCCCCACCAAAAAGGGTGACCGTACTTTCGTGACCGGTAGAGCCAAATTCTCGTTTCTCTATCATACAAAACCTCCCACAAGGAAAGCTCTTAATTAAGGATTCGCTAACCCATTTCGACCTCGATGTCTTCAGCCACTCCTCCCATTATGGTAATCGTTCCCGGCAGAGTTTGTAAAATGGAACCGGGAACCTTCGGGGTTACTGGACCGTGCAGAACCAGACGGGCGATAAAACGCTGCCAGCTTATTCCCCCGCCGATATAGCCGTCCAGCCAGAAGCTACGATCGTCCGCGTTTACTATTTGCCCCGGGCCTATAGTGTTGGCCTTCGGGGGTACCATCGACCAATCGCCACTGAAGGAATGGAGGGCATTTTGCATTATGGTCATCGGGTTTAGGTCAACGGTTCTGGGTCCGGCTCTTCGAAACCCGTCGATATCGTCTCCGAATTCCCTCCACAGGTGGGACTCCCAAAACGCAATGTGTCCGCACCAGCCAATTCCACCGTAACAAACCTCGACTCCTCCCAGGTCATCGATCATCCGAGGGTAAGCAGAGATCTTTTCCGCGGTAGGAAAATGGATCTGGTCCTCCGGGGGTCTCAGCGGTTCGTCGATATTCAAAATAAACTCTTCCCGCATCGCCCTCTGAAACGAACCAACCCAATCCGCCGGCGGAGTCTGCCCCTTTTGGTTGGCGTATTCATCCATCGCAAAAATATGGACGTGATCGCAGGAGATCCCGAGTCTATTGATAAGCCTGGCGGCCATCGGGTACTGGGGCATGGGTCCTACGGGCAGGATTACCACAAATCTGCGGTTCTCACTTCTTGCATCCTCAATCCGGGAGACGACATCAAGCGCAAACTCGAAGTAAAAGTCGAAAGGGTCCTCGATAACTCGAATATCAAGCTCCCGGTTGTCGTGTTGAGTTATTTCCTCTCTTTTTATCTTCCTCACCCTGTTACATTCTTCTCGGTCACGAAAATCGATGAATTCCGATAATTCGTAGTCAAAAGACATTTTGAACCTCCTGGCCGGAATAACATTTGTGTAGATCTTTCCCTCGTCCCATAAATAGGGGTGTTGAGACTTTCACTACACCTAAGGACGCCGCGTTCAGTCCGTGCCATCTTCGTTTGTCGCTTGTAATGCAGTAACCCTCCACCTGAAGGAAGAGAAGCCATGGTCTCCGCTTCCTACTTGATCGGGTTGCAACCTTCACCAAGGGCAAGCCGGTGCGCGGAGAAACTAACGCCAACAAAAGACGGTTATGGCAAATTTACGTCTCATGGGAGCCTTTTTCCCTTCCAACACTTTGCTTCACTGGTATACTATTTTCTTTCAAAGGGAAAGGCAAGTCAATAACCCTGCACCAAGTGTAAATTACCCCCCCAGGGGGTGAGGTTCTTGAACTAGATCACTCTCAGTGTAAGGGAAGGACTGGGACCCCGGGAAATACAAGGTAGGTAAATGAAAGAGGGTGGTGGGATCGAGTCCAAAACCACCCGGCAAAGAGGTCGCCGGGTGGTTCATCTTCATTCCCGTGCCGTTCCTCAAAGTCGTTTTTCTATGGTGGCCTTTTCCTTGAGGTTCTGGAGCCATTGCTGCCAGTTGTTATTTCTTTCCTGCTGGGCTTTCTGCTTGAGTCTGGTTTTAACCTGGTTCTTCACTTCCTCGAGGGGTTTCGTGTTACCCTTATCGTCTTTATAGCTCTCTTTGTTCTCCTGATAGTAAGACTCGATCTCTTCTTCAGTTGGTTCCGCCACCGGTTCAAGCACCTCTTCCTTGAGCTTGCTCTGTAACAGGGAGAACCGTATCTGACTCTTTCCTCCCAAACCGCTGCGGATTCTTTCCTTGAATTCCTTCAGAGTTCTGTCTTGTTTTTCGAGGGCCTTCTCTATGTCGTCTACGGAACTTATCCCTTGATTCTGGGAGATAATTCGCTGGAGTTGCTGATTCACTCTCTCTTCCAGCGTCTCTTCTACCTTCTTGTCACTCACCGATATACCCATCGACTCGGCCTTTTGCCGCTGCAGTTCCTCCATGATCCTCTGGTCCAAAAGGTGCTTGGCGTACTTTTCGCTGATCGTATCCTGCAGGTCCCGGGACTGGTACAGAAAAGTGGCGAAGTCTGGACTGCTCTGGAACAGGGAACGAATCGACGCAGACACTTTCTGCTGAGCGGAGCCGCGAAGCTGATTTACAGTAACCTCCAGAGGTTCCTCGTTTACGTAAGCGGCGGGAGGAGATTCCTGGTCCGATTTCTCGGACCCATCCTGATTTTGCGCAACGATGGCGATCGACGAGAGACCGGCTATCAGTAAAACTACCAACAAGACTGAGAAAAGATTCCTGGTAGTGTTCAAAGTTTCACTCCTTTAGAAAGGTTTTACCGGGGCCTGAGAGGCAAACCCTCGGCCCCAGGGTTAATTGCTCCGTTTGGAGCACGAGTTTAATTTCTGTACAAGTAGTTTAAGAAGGAAATGTAAACAAGTTATGAAGAAAGATTAAATCCGGCACCTCCGGCCCGTCATTCCCCAGAGTCCCGGGATCCGGGGATTCGGGACCTGAGCTCTCCTCGGGGGCTGTCTAGAACCCATCTTATTAGGTATAATATATAATGGAAGCTAGGGGAAACTAATACAAAAGGCTCCTTGATAGTTAAGACACCGGGAGGTGCCACCAAGGTCCCGAGAAGGGTAAGGTCGCCGAAAGGCGGGTGCACAAAGTCTACGGGCCCAACCTCCTTTACCGGGAGGGGGCGGCCGGGCTGCCGAAGGACGTGAAGAAATTATTATCAACAGTAACGGTCGTCACGCTGCTCCTGGCGGTAGCTACGCTGGGTTTCGCCGCGGAGGATTCAGCTAGTGTTACCGTGGGCTGGACCGTGAACGCCAAACAATCTCTCTCCATCACTTCGAACCGTTCCCCGGGTTCTTCCAACCAGGTAGATAGCGTCTTCCAGGTTCCCGAACCAAGCGAGCAGGACCTCAAGCGAGGTTACATAAAGGAAATAAATGCCATAGAACTCGTAGCCTCCAGTAACGAACCCTGGGCGGTCCAGGTCGAGGCAGAAAGTTCCTCGCTGGGTAGGGGGAAAGACGGTTACGAGAAGGACGTTTCCGACCTGTTCGTGAGAGGTCAGGGGGGGTTTAGACAGCTGAGCACCAGCCCCATGACCATAGCCAGCGGCCCACCCGGGGAGTACAAGTTCGGCGTCGACTACAGAGTTAACTACAGTCAGGACTACAAACCGGGTAACTACGAAGCGAAGTTAGTTTACACCATCACCGTCGCTTAACTAACGGACTGACGACTTCTTTCCCACCGACTCGGGCGACCCTCTCAACCGATCAAGCCTTTCTTATTGAGAAGCCGGACTACAGGTACGGTAATGCCACCATAACTACGACTAGTAGTGGGAGATGAAAGAATTGGAAAGACTTGCCTTCGGATTTGCTTTACTGAAAGAGGTGCAGGGAGGAACTAATCCTGAAATAGAGGCCACAAAAGGGAAATTATGGGGCACAATCGGGAGTTTTATCTCCAATATTGGATTCCACGGCTTTTTTGGCCTCCCGCAACCCCACGACTAAATCTTTCTTCTCCACTTTTCTGGTCTCAACCTCGTCCAGCTGCTCTACCCAGGTATCGATCCTATCTTCGACCGACTTCAACCGGGCAAGAGCGGAGCGGTGGTCACCCTGAGCCTGGAGGGTCAAGCTCTCGCTCAACTCGTTCACCATCACAGTGCAATCCAGTGCCAGGGTAAGGAGATCGATCTCTTCGCTTCGGGATATGGAAAGGCAATTTTGATTTTTCATTACGATTGGATCCCCCGAGAGAACTGAAGAGCAAGACGACGAAAATAATCGCAAGGTCTGATAGAAAAATCCGGAAACCATTACCAGCTGACGGGAGGAAAAAATAAAAAGGAGGGTGGAAACCACCCCCCTTCGTGTGATTGTTTTACTTGGTAGACGCTGTAAACGTGACCGTAGCACTGTACTCGCCGGAGTTCAGTGAATCTACGTCCACCACTTTGTAGGAGATATCGATGCCACTTTCAGAGGCCTGGTATGCCTCGTAGTGACCGTCCCAGCTTCCGTTGGCAAGCTTTACCTCGAGGTGATTCCCGCTGTAATCCTGACTGCTTACCTCGGTGGTAACGGTGAAGCCGTCCGAAACGTTGCTCTCCACGGCCAAAGTGTTGACGTCCTCAAACTCCTTTTGGCTCAGGTCACCGGCAATAGAACCGAGTTCGGTAACTGACTGGTTGACGGTTAGCTTGATGTAATTGTCAACCGAAAACTCTACGGTGTTGCTACCGGTATTCCCGGTTTCCTCAGAATTCTGGGGATTGCCGCCTTGACCATTGCCATTTCCAGCAAGTGCTACGGCACTAAACGACGCGACTACCAACCCAATAACTAACAAAATACTAAGTAAAGATGATTTTCTCATGGAAAGCACCTCCTAGCGATGTAGAGCATCCAGCAGCTCGTCCACCACTAAGAGCCACGGCAACCCGGCTACCAAATTAGCTTTCTGCCTTTCGCTGCTAGCAGTTGAATAACTGCTAGCAGCTAATGAGCAATAGCTAACTGGCCCGTGGCTTTGCGCCCCCGGGTTACCCGCGGGTTTGCCTTTTTCGTATTCTCTCAGAGGCCGTAGCTTTGCGCCCCGGGGTCGCCCCCGGTTTGCCATTTATAGATGCTCCCATGAGTGACTTAGGTTAATTTTTGGCGACCCAACGTCGCCATTATTCTCTCATTCAGCTGGTTCCGTCCCGGATTTTCAAAGACCTTTGTCAATCTTTGTCCTTTTCAAGTTAATTCCAATTGCTTCTATTATTTATTATACCTGATAAGATGAAAAGTAGACATTAACATTAGTTAATATCAGGTAAAGCCCCGGGGTACAAATGATCAGGGAGGAAGGAAGCAGCCAGGGCCGGGACCCGTAACGTTTCCCGGCCACCTGCGGGTGCGAGTTCCCCAATAGCGAAAAATTGATATTACCTTCGGCAGAGCATAAACTAAGTATTACGTTAGCTACATTCTAATCCGGGAACTGACAATTTTTTTGAGACTCGTATTAATCAGCTACAATTTCGGGTAACTTTGTGCAGGAGGTGACGAAAATTAGCATCAAGAACTGGTTTTCATCCAAAACCAAGCGGGCGGAAGAAGCTTCGGACAGTATAGTTAGGTTCTTATGTAGCCTGGAGAAAGAATATGCCGACATGGAGGAGTTTCTCGACGATTTCTACGAGATAGTCAACGACACCATCGAAAGGTACAACAAGAACAGCAACGTGAAGGCGGCAAAGCTCGATAGGGATCAAGCTTACAAAGCCGGAGGAAGGTGGATCTACGAGGCGGATATCCAAAGGTTGGACGAGGAAGGTAAGGAACTAGAAGAAGGTAAAAGCGGTTTCCTTACCAGAAAGTCCACGTTCAAGGTAATCGCGAGGGAGCAACCGGACTTCGAGATAGAACTGAGCGGTACCGAAAGTCTCCTGAAGCCTTTCCTGGAAGAGATGGAAGGCTTACTAGAGGAAAAGGGAATCAATTACGAGGTAGCAACCATAGCGAGACCGGGTCTGGGTAAAGCCAAAGAGACCGAGTCCGGCGCGGCAGTATAATTCCGGAGTCTCACTCAGCCCCGCGCTCGAACGCCGACCTTCAGTTGAGGTACATTTCGAACCACCCGCCAGACAGAAAGAGGTGAACTATGAACTCTTCCGCGGCCTTCGCTTCGGTATGGGGCCTCCTGAAAAAGCCCATCTTCACGGTCAGCGGCGAAGGAATCTCGGTAATGTCGTTCCTGTACTTTATCGTCGTTATTATCCTGTCCGTGGTCATTGCCCGCCTATTCACCAGATTCCTCAAGCGCAACGTATATTCCAGGGCCGAGATAGAGAAGGGAGCCCAGTATACCCTCTCCCGGCTGATAAGGTACGTAACGGTCACCGTAGGGTTCCTGATCGGGCTCCAGATGATTGGGTTCGACCTCTCCGTCCTGGCCGTATTCGGTGGTCTGTTTGGTGTAGGTATAGGGTTCGGTCTGCAGAACATATTCTCCAACTTTGCCTCCGGGCTCATCCTCCTGCTGGAGCGACCGATTCAGGTCGGCGATATAGTTGAAGTGGACGGAATTACCGGCAGGGTAGAGGAGATCAGGTTCAGGGTGGCAGTGGTCAACACCTTCGACAATGAGGCCATTATCGTCCCCAACTCCGACCTGGTAAGCAAACAGGTGACAAACTGGTCCTACGCCGGCGACACGACGCTCCGGGTCCGGATTTCCATCGGTGTAGACTACGGGTCCGACATCGAGGAAGTCGAGGAAATCTTGTTAGAAATAGCGGAAGAAGAGGAGAAGATTCTCGATACCCCCGACCCCCAGGTCTTCTTCAAGGAACATGCCGATTCGGCCCTTAGCTTCGAACTCAGGGTCTGGATTTCCGACCCCCGGGACAGGATCACCGTCAGGGATAACGTCCGGAGGAAGATCGACAAAAGATTCAACGAAGCGGGAATCGGCATTCCCTTTCCCCAGCGCGACGTCTACGTTTACCCTCAGGATGAAGTCCAATCCACCGAGCCTCCGGAGGAAGAATGAAAGGTTACCTTTATTACCCCAACGAACCGGAACCCGGGGTAGAACTCGGGGATAGCCTGGAAAGTTTTAAAGGTCAGGCGGACCAAAAGGGGATATCGTTCTGGATAGACGTCGCGGTCGAGAATTTCGAATCCGAGGTAAAGCAAGTTGGAGAGGCACTCGGCCTCCATCACCTGACCATAGAAGACATCACCACGACGGAAAGCAGGCCGACAGTAGATACGTTCCAGGATTACCTCTACATACTGGCCAGGATTCCCGCTCAAAACTGGGAAATCGGAGAAATGCAGACGTATCAGCTCTCCCTGGTGCTGGGATCCAATTATCTGTTGACTTTTCACCGAAAGGACCTTCCCGCCACCGAAAAGTTAAAGGAAAAGGTGGCCCGGGACCCCGAGAGGTATCTTGGCAGGGGGGTAGATTATCTCTGTTACTACCTCCTGGACGCCATCGCGGACGATTACTTTCCCGTTTTGGACCGGCTGGAGGACGAAATCGACCGGATCGAGGACGAGGTTCTGGCCGAACCCGACGAGGAACTGTTGACCCAGATCTCCAATCTCCGTTCCGACCTGATCGAAATACAGAAAACGGCCGGTCCCCAGAGGGAGATGGTGGCAAAACTGGCCCGGTCGGAGACCCAGTTCATCGACGACGACAGGAAGTTATACTTCCGGGACATCCAGGACAACATGATCCGCATTTCCGACCTGTTGACCAACTACCGGGACTTAATCGGAGTAGCGCGGGATATGTACATGACTGCCTTATCCAACCGGATGAACGCAATAATGAAGACCCTGACCATAGTAGCCACCATCTTCATTCCGCTCACCTTCATCGCAGGTGTTTACGGGATGAACTTCGAAATAATGCCTGAGTTGAACTGGGACTGGGGATATTACGGAGCTTTGGGAGTCATGGGCTCTATGGCCATAGGCATGGTTTACTACTTCAGGAAGAAGGGCTGGTTTTAGGTGGTTCCCGGCCGGCAAAGGTTTCGTACTCCGGCCGTTCCATCTCAACCCTGAATTTGGGAAATTCCAGTCCCTCCTCCCGGAAGTGTTCGATTAACTTCTCCCGAATTTCACAGCGGAGGTTCCAGGCGGAGGGCGGATCGTCAGCCCAGGCCAGGGCACGGACCTTGATCGTCTTCTCGGTAAAGTCCATAACCTGAACGCCGGGTTCGCCTTCCCCGTTCCAGTATTCGCTCTCTTCCACGGCCTCCTTAATCCATTCGCGAATCTTTTCTATATCCGCACCGTAATCGAGGTAAATTATCGTGGCCGCAAGCAATTTGGGATCCTTTATCGACCAGTTCTGGACGATCCTATTGCTCAGGACGTCGTTGGGGACGATGATCCGCCGGTTATCCCAGGTCCGAATGAAAGTCTGCATCAGAGTTATTTCCTCGACGTAGCCGAAATCGTCCTCCATGATCACCGCATCTCCCAGTCGAAGGGGCTGAGAAAAAGAGAGGACTATTCCGGCGATTATGTTGGACAAAGTATTTTGGGCGGCAAGACCCAGGACGAGACCGATCACTCCCGCGGAGGCAAAAAGGCCCACCCCAAGACTTCTGACCACTGGGAACTGGGATACCAGAATTATTATCCCCACGAACCAGACAAACAGCCCGCCCACCCTCCGAAAAACTTCCATCCGGGTGGTTACCGCAGTCGTCTTCTGCTTGTCCTTTAACTGGTTCAGTCGGCGCCGGGACCAGTGATCCAGCAGATAGGTAGTCAGCTTGGCCGCTAATGGAGTGACAAGGACTATCAATACGGCTTTTACCAGAGGCCAAAAAGGAGCGGAAAC
>CAYZUF010000046.1:0-9181 GCA_964481645.1 uncultured Thermotogae bacterium | reverse complement strand
TGATAGGAACCTGGACAGAGCACCGGACTTCGGCCGGGTGTTGGGGGTTCGAATCCTCCCGGGCGTACTTTCTCCTTCGAGGTCGGGGGACCCTTCGAGATTTTGCAAAACTTTTTAGCGTCCGAGGACCAGAATTACCAGAGAAGCAATCAGTCCGGCCCCGAATATCTGGAGGACGGATTTCTCTACCCCATATATCTTGGGAGGCTCTTTGGGGACGTTCTTTTTTTCGAGGATCATGAAATCCACCCCTCCGTTCCCCTCTGGGGTTGCTGCAAAGAGGTTGTACCTGGTTCCGGCCTGGAAGCTTACTTTCTGCTCACCCATTAACTCTCCCGTTTCCGTCTCAGCCAGCGACAGGGTATAGTCACCGGGGGGAAGTAATTTGAGCCCGCCGCTGGTGCGAAAGCTCAGCCCTCGATAGAGGCTCGGACCGTATTTTATGGAGAGGGTAGCGGGCGGGGAGCCTCCGATCGCGTTGGTGAATTTTATTTGAGCCATTCCTTTGGAAGGGGGGCAGCTGTCGATCGCGAAGTTCAGCTGGAGGTCCGTATTACCCCCTCTCCCGGTTATAAGTACGGTATAATCTTTATCCGACCGGAAGGGAAAGAGTGAATTCAGGACTACGGGATTCTCTTCGGTCTTTGTCTTGGATATTATCCTGTGTTCCTCGGGGGAGAGCTGGATGTACTCCGTGTGTTGCTTGAATGCGAGGTTTTTGACCACCGATCCGCCGTCAACCCAGATTTGTACGGGGCTTAGACCCGGAGCGAGGTGCAGAAAGCGGGTTCTAGTCTGGGCCGACGCGATCCTTCCGGAAGAGAAACCGGTAACGAGAAATAGGGTCAGGACAATCGCGAGCAACCACGTTGCTTCGACCGACGGCCCCTGGTCTGCTTTTGATGCCATTCCCTCCAACCTTTGGGGAAAATTCCAGCCCAGGTGTGGACTACCCAGCCCGAAAAAACTATTCTGATTTGTCGCGGGCGGCTATAACCTCGTCGATTAGCCCGTATTCTTCAGCTTCTTCAGGGTTCATAAAGAAGTCCCGTTCCGTATCTTCCTGGATTTTTTCCAGTGGTTGTCCGGTATGCTCGGAAAGAATATTGTTGACTCGCTTTTTTACCTTGACCAGTTCGTTTGCGTGAATTTCCACGTCGGTTGCCTGGCCCTGGGCTCCTCCCAGCGGTTGATGGATAAGGACTCTGGAGTTGGGGAGGGCGTATCGCTTTCCGGATTCCCCGGCGGAGAGCAACAGTGCCCCCATACTGGCCGCCTGTCCGACACATATGGTCTTTACTTCGGGCTTGACGTACTGCATGGTGTCGTAGATGGCCAGACCTCCGGTTACCACTCCCCCCTGTGTGTTGATGTAAAGATTGATGTCCTGACTGGGATTTTCCGCCTCGAGGAAGAGCATCTGAGCGATAATTACGTTGGAGACTTCGTCGGTGACCGGGCCCTTCAAGAAGACAATTCTATCCTTTAAGAGCCTGGAATAGATATCGTAGGTTCTTTCCACTCCGTCCGTCTTGTCTACCACGAAGGGAATCTGCGATCTGGGTTCACTCATCTTTATCCTCCTCTGTAGTTAGTTTCGCTGAGTCGATTAAGAAATCAAACACTTTTTCCTGAACCAGGGAATCCCGGTAGGATTCTAATTTATCCTGGGCGCGGAGCTGGTTCTTTAGTTTGATCGGATTAACTCCCTGCTCCTCGGCCTCTCTTTCTAGCTCCGATTCGAACTCCTCGTCGGTTAGTTCTATCCCCTCCCGCTCGGCGATTTCCTCCAGGACGAGTCGACGTTTTAGCTGTTCTTTGGTGGATTCTTCCAGGTCCTTAATCCAATCTTCTTCCGTCTTTCCCTCTTTTTCCAGCAGGTTGGCAAAGGACTCCGAACCTAGCTGCTCCTTCGTATCTTCCACTTTTTCGTCGACGATGTCGCTCAACATCTTCTCCGGGGGCGAGAAGTCCGATTCCTCTAGAATTTTGTCCAGGATCTGGTCCCCGAGCTCTTCAGTTCTCTTCTCTTCCTTTTCTTCGAATAGGTCCGACTTGATCTCCGTCCGCATGGCATCCAGGTCCTCGTAACCCAGGTCCATGGCAAATTCGTCGTCGACCTCCGGAAGCTCCAGCTGTTTTACGTCTTCCACGGTTAGAGTAACCTCGCTCTCTTCGGAGGATTGCGGATTGATTTCCACGCTGTCTCCCACGGTCTTTCCGACGAGTTTATTGGTAGGAGACTCCTCGTCTTCGCTTACCTCGACCTGCTGGGTATTGCCATCGGGATCGCTTACCGTCACGTAATCCCCGGGGTCCACTTCCTCTCCTTCCTTGGGAACTAGCTGGCCGTTTTCCTCCTGAAGAACTTCCAGCCTTTCCTCGATTTCTTCTTCGGTTACTTCCTCCGTACCGGGATCGGGGACCTCTATTCCCTTGTATTCTTCGAGTTCGATTTCGGGCATGACTTCTACGGTGGCCTCGAAGGTGAAGTCCTCGTCTCTTTCGAACTCGTCGACCTCCGTCTCGGGCTGAGAGACCGGTTTTATATCGTTTTTTCCGAGAGCTTTCGGGAGGAACTCGTCCATCAATTCCTGTTGAGCATCTTCGTAAAAAACGTCGTCCCCGAACTTGGCCTTGACGAAACTCTTCGGGACTTTACCCTTTCTAAATCCGGGTAGGTCCAGATCCTGTACGGTTTTCTGGTATATTTCGTCCAGCTTGGCGTTTACAGTTTCGCTATCTATGGTCACTTCCAGCGTTACCTCTGTGGGCTTGCGTTCTTTGACTGTCGATTTCAAGCCTTTTACCTCCAGGTGACTGAATATAATTGAGGATAAACCTTATCAATTATAGTTATCTCCCGGAATTACTGCAATGGATGGTGAAACCGGGCTGGACCCGGATTTTGCGATTTTCCCCGCTCTAGTTTGTGTGTGGCCCGGGGGAGCAAGTTCCTACCTCTCTTTAACCAGAGGTGAAGCAGTGAGATCGTTTAGCTTCCGATCCGCATTTTAGTTGGTCTCGCCCGGACCCGGTCTTATTATTGTCACCAAGAAGGAGGTATCGTAGAAATGGAGAACGTGAAAAGTAGAGAGGAGATCGAGGAGAAATACAAGTGGAAGCTGGAAAGTATTTACGGTTCCGACCAGGAATGGGAGGGAGAATTCGAGGAGGTCAAGGAGCTCCTACCGCAAGCGGAAAAGTTCGAGGGCCGGGTTACGGAGAGCGGGGAGACTCTGCTGGAGGTACTGCAATTGCGGGAGAAGGCATTCCGGGAGGTGGACAAGCTCTTTGCCTACGCCCGGATGAAGAGTGACCAGGATACGAGGGATCAGACTTATCAGGCGATGTCCTCTCGGGCCCGGGGGCTACACTCGAAGGCGGAATCGGTTTTCAGTTTTATCGAACCCGAGATACAGGCTTCGTCCAGAGAAGAGGTCGAGGAACTCATCTCCGGGACTCCCGGGCTGGAGACTTACGGACACTACTTCGATGACGTTCTCCGCTTGAAACCACATACCAGGAGTTCGGAGATAGAGAGCCTGGTTGCCGATCTGCAGGAGGTTCTGGGGGCACCGGGTGAGATTTACAACTACCTGACAAACGCCGATCTCCAGTTTCCGGAAGTGAAAGAGCCGGACGGTTCGGAGGCGGAGATAACCCTTAGTAACTTCGTAAACCTCTTGCGGCGGGAGGATAGAGATTTCAGAAGGGAAGTCTACGAGAAGTTCTACGACTCATTTGAAGATTTAAGCAACACCCTGGCCGTTTCTTACGAGAATAGCGTCAAGACGGACAACAAACTGGCAAGAATCAAGAACTACGATTCGGCCAGAGAAAGATCTTTAGATCAAAATAAGGTTCCCATCGAGGTGTACGAAAACCTTCTAAATGTCGTGGAGGAAAATCTTGAGCTGCTTCATCGACACCTGGAGCTGAAGCGGGAAGCGCTGGGGACTGACCAGCTCGAGATGTGGGACCTGTACGTTCCCCTGGCCGAGTCGGAAAGTCCGGAGATAACCTACCGGGAGGCGAAAGATCACGTTCTTGGGGCGGTTGAACCTCTCGGGGAGGAATACAGGGATCGGCTGGAGCGGGGCTTCCGGTCTCGATGGGTTGACGTCTACGAGAATCCGGGCAAGCGAGCAGGGGCCTATAGCGGCGGTTCCTACGATACCCAGCCCTTCATTTTGATGAACTACAAAGGAGATATATCCTCGCTATATACCCTGGCTCACGAATCCGGTCACTCGATGCACTCGAAGCTGGCGTCGGAGAATCAGCCCTACGTTTACGGAGATTATTCCATATTTCTTGCAGAAGTGGCCAGTACCCTTCACGAGGGTCTCTTGACGGAGTATCTGCTCGAGGGGATCGAGGATCCGGATTTTCGACTTCACCTACTGGATCACTTCCTGGAGACTTTTCGTACCGTGCTCTACCGGCAGACCATGTTTGCCCGCTTCGAGCAGGAGGTCCACGAGAGGGCCGAGGACGGTCAGGCGCTTACTTTCGACAGTCTGTGCGAACTCTTTGGAGAGGTGAAGGGTGATTACTACCGGCCGGCGGCGGTCGACGAGAGAATCAAGAGAGAATGGATGAGGATTCCTCATTTTTACCGGTCTTACTACGTTTACCAGTACAGCACGGGTATAAGTGCCTCCCTTGCTCTGACCGGAAGAATCATGGAGGAAGGGGACTCGGCGGTGGAGGATTACCTGGAGATGCTTAAGAGCGGTTCCAGCCAGTACCCGCTGGAGGTTTTACGAAAAGCCGGGGTGGACATGACCGAGCCGGAACCCCTCAACAGTGCTCTCTCGCTTTACGATAAGTACCTCTCGGAGCTGGAAGAGCTTCTTTGAGGTTTTCCGATCGGGGCTGAAAAGCGGGAGTTTGGGTGAACTCCCGCTTCTTGAGTCAGTCCCTTTGAGTGCCCACCTATTCGTCGGTTTCCTGACGAGCCCCCAGTGTCCTGTCCAGGGCCAGCAGGCCGGGCCCGCTCTCCCCGACCAAAGCCAATTTTTCGACTATCGCTTCCGTGGAGGCCTCTTCTTCTACCTGCTCCTCGACGAACCAATCCAGCATGTTGAGGGTGGCTTTGTCGTCTTCTTCTTCCGCCAGATCTACCAGCTCGCTTATCTTCCTGGTTATATATTGCTCGTGCTCGTAGGCATCTTCGAAAGCTTCCAGTGGCGAATTCCAGTCCGCTTTGGGCTCTTCTATCGACTGGAGCTTGACTCTTGCTCCCCGGTCGATTAAGTAGCGAAAAATACGCATCGCGTGCTCCATTTCTTCCTTGGCCTGAAGGTCCATCCAGGTCGCAAATCCGTCCAGTGATTCGGATTCAAAATAGGCTTCCATGGATAAATAGATGTAATAAGAACTCAGTTCTTCGTTGATCTGGTCGTTTAACGCTTTCTCGATTCTCTCGTTCATCTTCTTAACCTCCTGTTGTTAGGTTATTCGGAAAAACCTTAACCTCTGACGATAATATTTTACTAGAAATAGTTATTGATTACAACTCGTTCTTGTTTGATAATTCAGGTTTTCATCCCGTTCCAGGATAAGGCCCCAGAGGCGGTCTTCTGGACCCCCTCTTCACGTCAAGGGATTCACGGGGGGTTTGTTCGGGTTAAGTATTCCTTAATCTAGATTAAACTCATCCTTAACCTGCTTTATAGACAAAGATTTCTGGTCGATATAAAATACGATCAACTTAGCCTCCGGGAGGAAAATTTGGGAGAAATTGCAATTTCTCTGCTTTTAGGCATCGGGAAATTCAAAGAAATTGTTCTGAAAAAGGAGGTAATATGCAAAAAGTGAAGTTGCTGTTAATCACCGTTCTAAGTTTGTTAGTCGTTTTCGCTCCGGTCTCATCTGTGCTGGCGAAGCCGGAGCAAGTTAACAACTCAGAGAAGGAAGCCCAAAAGAAGAACACCGATGGGGAAGAGTCATCAATAAAGAATTCGGCCTTTGAGAAAATAGAAAGTCAGGGCGGAGATGAAGTTAGCGAGGAGGAATTGAATCAGGTAGAAGGTGAAGGTGTATTTGGGGCCGCGGTTGGTGCTTTTGTAGGAGGAGTAGTAGGACTAGGGACAAGCATAGCAAATGGCGTCGTCAATGGTCACGGTCCCGCTAGGATGGCTCGGGATGCGGCCCTAATGACCGCGACAGTCGGTGCTGCAGGGGCAACTATCGGGGGTCTCGTTACTGGCCCCGCCTAAATAAGACCGAATTGTCTGGCAGATAAAAGAGGTTTAACCGCCTCTTTTATCTGCCTCCTTGTTTTGAGCGGGGGTGATCCAGATGGCATATCTGTTGGCGGGTATAGCTTATCTCAGAGAGATGGGGGTAATGGGATTTATTCTTGCCCCCTTCCTAATTTGGTTGGTAGGAGAAATCCTCTGGGTGGGGTTTTTCTTTCCTTCGGTAAAAGCATTAAGGGATCGAGTGGAGAAAAGTGAAAAAATCGAGGGGAGATGGAAATACGTCTGGTCACTAGGGTCGCGGCGAGCGATCAGTTATACTTGGGAAATTTTCTTTGCGTCCCTTGGAGGTATCGTCGTTACGGATATCTATTGGATGATTCTAGGACTAACGGAGCAATTCTTACCTCCCTATATGTATATCATCGTAACCTTTATCAGCACTTTTTTGCTTGGGACCCTACTTTTCGCAAAAGGTAATGGCATTATGTCCGAAACCCCTTCTTCACCAATCGGGGGCGTAAAGTACCTCTGGGGAGGGTTTATTAACCCTTTTAAAACAAGCCACGTATCCAAGATTCATGAGATTGTGAATACGGTCAATGAGGAGTTGATGAACTCCCCGAAAATACACTCAGGCTGATCGAGGTAGAAGAGGAGCATTACATCCACTCCCGGGGGAATCGGGGTGAGAGGTTGCTTTTTCTCAACTCTGGGGGGTCAACAATTCAATTATCATTTTTTCGACTCGGAATTTGATATTTCACTGTCATCTCTGTAACGACAATCATGTTTCTCCTCTGGGCGCTGAAAACAATTCGGGAGGAGCGGATAACATTCTCGGAAGGTTTAGAAAAGGGTTGTATTAAATTCACGAATACAAGTGGAATATTTTTTATCTCCTTTGGGGTATCTTCCCTCAGTAGTGCCGGATCTTTCACTTTGGCTGGCTCTGGAAATTTTTGTTAATTGAAGTTGCTTCGTCGATACTTGTTTCTTTGGGAACTGTTTCTATTATCCATTTCCCCAGCTTTGGAAGAATAGGAGGTCAAAATGTAATCTCAAGAGAATTTTAGTTCCTTCTCAACTTTGCGGTAATGATTGGTCGGAAGATATAATACCTTCGAAAAAGCTGGCTTGTTAGTGGACGTTGTCTTATGAAAAGCTTTTCTTCTTACCGAGAATGTATTCTAATAGTTTTGGTTGCCTTTTTCCTGGGGGGTGGGCATCTCTTGGTCCAGGCTTGGCCAGTTAAGTCCTACCGGGAACTCCGCTACGAACACGTCCGGGGCCAAAATACAACCGGAAGTTGTGGGCCCGCTTCCCTGGCCACCTTGTTTTCAGTGTTTTACGGGGCCAAGACCACCGAAGAAGAAATCATCGAACTTATGAAGCCTTATCTGGCAGATGAACTTGAAAAACTCCAAGAGGGAGAACTTCCCGAGGGTGGCGTATCGATGCTGAATTTAAAACAGGTAAGTGGCAAGATTGGAATCCCTTCTAAAGGCTATAGTATTCCCAAGGAGAACTTCAGTACTCTTCTGGAGAAATTAAAAAGTCCCCTACTAATCCATCTGGAAAACCCTGACGAGCACTTTGTTCTGGCAGTTGGCAACCTTCCCGCAGGAGTGGTTCTTGCGGACCCCTCGTGGGGTATCCGTATCATGGCCAAGGAAGACTTGTTTACCAAGTGGGACGGGCTGGTTCTTGCTTTTGCCACTCCCGATCGTTACAGAGACAATTCGGTTAATGTCACTCACCTGGTGAAAAAGCGACTTAAGGCCCGAGATAAGATCCAGGATTTATCATTGGAGTTTCTATGGAGCTTTCATTTGTGAGAACAACAGCGATACTTTTGTCTATCCTGTTGGTCCCTGTAACCAGTTTCCACTATGTGAAAGCGGAGGAAAGAATGAATCCGCTGAGATTTGGGGAGGACCAAAAGTCATGGCAGATCACGCTAAACCTTTCAAGGTCGGTTACAACTTATCGCGATTATATCACCAATTCCCGAGGACTATGGGAAGTGGAGAATAATAATTTGAAGACCCTATACAAGGTGGAAAGCTCCTTTGATCTTAATAAGAGGATTGGGTTCAGAGGTAGTTTTTCCTTTTACTCTAGCTCGGTTGATTCGGAGAAAGTCAACCTATGGACTGGCACCCGGGAGAAGACGGAGGTTGCGAATAGCGACTTCAAAAACGTATCCTTTAAGATCAAGTACATTATCTGGGAGAATTCCGAGCTCAGAACCTATTTCCTCATCCCTGTACTGGGAGATTCGGTTGCTACCGGGCTTACCTGGTCAAGGGACCCGATGATGGTGTTTCCTACAATTACTCTAACTGACTCCGGTGTAAGCATCGCCACCAGGATGAGTTTCGTGGCCAATAAGAAAATGGCCTTAACCGGGGGAATTGGTTTGACCACAGGTAAAGAAAACTCCCGGCTGGGGTTTAGTGGGGGTTTTGTCTATCGGGAGGGCCAGTACGACGGGATTCGAGTTTCGGCTTCACTGACTCGAGGTGACGTTACCTCGGTGACCTTGGGAGCTGGACTGAGTTACGGAGAGGAAAAGCAGTGATTACATCGACCGATATTTTCCTTATACTCTAGAAAACAATGATGATTGTAGAGGGAGGTTCCAATGAGAAATACTTCTATCCGTTTTATAGGGACTAGTCTTGCCCTGACCTTGGTGCTGGTTTTAGCCTTTAGTTTCACCCTCTTGGCAGAGGCCACCCCGGTTAAAGATTTGCTGGATCGAGCTCCTGTCCGGCAGGACTACCCCGATTCCAATGCCGTAATAATGTTGGACAAGAGAATAACAGAGGTGACTTCAACGGGAAAGAAGAAGGTGACCGTTACCAAGCGGGTCAAGGTATTCAACAAGGAAGGCCGAAAGAATTTTGGGGAAGTCAGGTTTCCTTACGTAGCCTTGACGGGTGAACCCGAATTGAACTACGTCAGGA
>CAYZUF010000045.1:0-9190 GCA_964481645.1 uncultured Thermotogae bacterium | reverse complement strand
CTGCAGTCTACCCGTTCGTCGTACCGGCCGCGATTTCCCTGTTACTGGGGGGGATTTTAAGCAGGTCGATAGACTTCAGACCGTTGAGTGGCAGGGAGTCACTGGTCGTGGTCTCACTGGGCTGGATAACCGTCTCAATTATCGGTGCTCTGCCCTTATTCATCGGGCTCGACGTTGGGTTCTTGAACGCAGTTTTCGAGTCCACCAGCGGGTTTACGACAACAGGAATAACCGTCCTGCAGGGTCTAGACTCGATGCCGGATCATATCCTATTCTGGAGATCTTTAACCCAGTGGATCGGTGGCCTGGGAATTCTGACCCTGTTCCTGGTGCTGGTATTCCGTGGTGAAGTTTCTCATAAACTCTTTGGAGCGGAAAGTCACAAGATATTTTCCGCCCGGCCCGCTCCGGGGCTCTTTCATACTCTAAAGATCCTCTGGTCCATCTATAGCCTGTTCACCGTAGTGATTGCGGCCGTACTCGCTTTGCAGGGCCTATCCTGGTTCGACGCCATAAATCACGCCCTTACCGCCCCTTCTACCGGGGGTTTCTCGACTCACGACGCCAGCATCGATTACTTTCGCCAGGCCGGCTATTCCAATTACCGAATGATCGAACTTACCTTCATCGGGGCCATGACGCTGGGTGGAATGAGTTTTGTCGTCCATTACCGCGTATTGCGGGGCGAGCTCAAGGCCCTTTGGGAGGGTTTGGAAATAAGGCTGTTCTGGAAGATTATCCTCGGGAGTCTTGCTCTGGTTGCCCTGAGTCGGTTCGTCAATTTCGGGGTTTCCGAAGCCTGGGACGGGCTACGTCACGGTCTCTTCCAGGTTGTTGCCCTGGTGACCTCGACGGGTTACGCCACGAAGGACATAGGTAGTTTGTACTTCCCGTCGGGGGCTAAGATACTCTTTCTGGTCCTCATGGTTGTTGGGGGTTGTGTCGGCTCTACCGCCGGCGGTTTTAAGGTCCTCCGGGTGGGAATACTGGGAAAGATGGTCACCCGGCAGATAAGGTCGTTGTCCCTCCCCTCCCGAGCAGTAAACCTGTTAATGGTTGACGGAGAAGTTATACCGACCAAGGAACTACGCAGAATAGCCGCTCTCTTATTTGCCTGGATCGGTTTTTTGCTGGTAGGAAGCTTGATCACGGCTTACTTCTCGAATTTGAGCGTGCTGGCTTCCGTCTCGGGGATGTTCTCGGCCATGGGTAACATGGGGCCGAGCTATATCCCCATGGACAAGTGGCCCGGGTTACATCCCGCAATCAGAATTACTTACATAGTCGGCATGTTGGCCGGAAGACTGGAGATTCTGCCAATTATGATGTTATTTAGCCGGATCGTCTGGAGGTAGTTTATGTATATTGTAATTGCCGGTGCTGGTTTGCTCGGTAGAGGTCTGGCCAAAAGGCTGGTAGAAAACAAGCACGATGTGGTGGTCGTGGATATCGATGAAGAGGCATGTAATCAGGTCTATCGGGAATACGGGGCTGTCTCGGTCCACGGGGACGCGACGGACGTGGACGTACTGGAGGACGCCGGACTCGACGAAGCAGACGTAGCCGTGGCGCTGATGCGCCGGGATGCCGACAACCTCTCATTTTCCCTGCTGGCACATAACTACGGCGTCTCCCGGATTTTTACAAGGATGAGAAACTCGAAGTACGAGGAAGCCTATAAGGCAGCCGGAGTGACGAAGATAATCAACGTGGTGGACCTCTACCTGGATCAGTTTACCCTGGAAATAGAGCAGCCGGAGCTGCAGCGGGCCGCCACCCTGGGCGGGGGACAGGCCTCGATCGTTATCATCTCCATCCCTCCCGAATCCAGGGGCGCAAACAGGACGGTTGCAGAGATAACTCAGGACGATAAATTCCCTGAAGACTGTGTAATAGCGGGTATCTACCGGGAGGACGAGTTCATTATTCCTCGGGGCGACCGGGAAATACGATCCGGGGACAGGGTATTCCTGGCCGCCACCCTGGAGGACGTGGCCAAAGCGGCAGAGTACCTGGGGGTGAGTGGAAAAAGGTGGTACGAGAGGCTGACCGGGTGACCCGATCGGGGGGCTTCGTTTCCCCTTCAACCGGTCTCCGATTCCGAAAAATTAGTACGGGGCTCACTGAGGGGTTGAATGAGTCCTTCTTTTCCCTCATAAATTAGTGTCTAACCTGTTAGATCTAGCCATTAGATTCAACGATCAGAGAAGGGGGGAGTACCTGATCGGGGAAAGGGGGTCCCTTTTTGGCTTACTTCTCGCCGGCCTCCTCCTCGAGTTCTCTGGCTCCTTCCTCAGGATAGTTTTGGACTCTCCGCTGATCCATCGCCCTCAGAGTTTCCACGAAGGCCTCTTTTATTGACGCTATATCGCCCAGCGTAAGGGGGCTGTAAGCCAGCTGGCCGTCCTCAATCTTCGTATCGACCTGCTCCTGGACCATCTCTTCTAGTTCCAGCCCCGTGTCTTCCAGAGTGTGGGAGGCGGCTTCCACGGGATCGGCCAGGCTGATGATAGAAGTTTCTTTCGTCCTGGGTAACTCTCCTTCGTAGCGAAAATCGCCTTCCGGGAATTCGACCGCGTCCCTGCCTTCCCTTAAGGCTTTCATGTAGAAATATCTGATCAGGGAGGTTCCGTGGTGGCTGGGAATAAAGCTTAGGACGTCCTCCCGGAGCCCGTAGGTTCTCCCCAGGTTTATTCCCTGTTTTATGTGGGAGGTAAGGATGATTTTGCTCATGGAGGGGGTTAAGTCGTCGTGGGGATTTGAAGCTTCGGACTGGTTCTCGATGAAGAATTCCGGTCGGACCAGTTTGCCGATGTCGTGGTAGTACCCCCCAACTTTGGTCAGCAGGGGGTTGGCCCCGATGGCCCGGGCCGCGCTTTCCCCCAGGCTCGCTATATTTTGGCTGTGGTGATAGGTCCCGGGAGTCTCCGCTCTCAGTCTCTCCATCAGGGGGTGAGAGGGATTGAGAAGCTCCATCAGGCCGATGGGACTCGTAATCTGGGTTACTTTTTCCGCAACCGGAACCGTGGCCGCCATGAACAGGGCGCTGGCCAGGCCGTTGAAGACTCCCCATCCGTAATTTGGCCAGTCCAGGTTGACGATAAAAGGTGAAGGGAGTTCGGGGAAACGGAAGGCGAAGATGACCACTACGTTGACCAGGGCCACGGAGACGCCGATGTTCGTCAGGTCCGACATCCGCCTGATATCCCTGGCTTCCAGTATCCCTACCAGCCCTCCAACAAATGCGACTACCGTGGGGCCGATCATTCCGGAACCGAGGGATTGGACCCCAACCGCCGTGGCCAGGAAGAGGTTAAGTCCCAGAGCCGTTTCGAAATCAAGGAATAGTGCAATTAAGGCGGTAGCAAAAGCGACCGGAACCAGATAGAGTGAGGCGAGAGCCGCCCCCTTGATGGTCAGAAGGAGAAAGAAGGTAGTACCCAGGAGAAAACCGGTCAACCTGTTATTTGGGGTTATCCGTTCCTTCCTGATTGAAAGGTAAGACCCGATGGCCACCAAGCCGATGGCCACGATGAGACCGTCCGCCACGGCTTCTTTCCAGGGTAGGAAGGCAAAAAAAGGCCGGGTGGACTTGAAATTGAAGGTAAAGAGAAACGAGACCAGGAGAACGTAGCCGGAGAGAAGCAGGCCCTTCCTTGGCCCCTCCCCGAGCGCTCCCCCGGTTGTTTTTCCCAGGAGACGGGTCAATCCATTCCTGGACCCATTGTAGTTGCCGTTAGTCCTCATTTTCCTCTTCATAAGCTTCGATTATCTTCTTGACTAGATCGTGCCTGACCACGTCGGTCTTGGTCAGGTAGATGAATTCGATCCCCGGAATCTTCTCCAGGAACTTTCTGTCGTGACTCAACCCGGAAGCGTCCTTCTTCAAATCAATCTGAGTTATATCTCCGGTGATGACGGCCTTCGAGTCGAAACCGAGTCTGGTGAGGAACATCTTCAACTGGGTCGAGGTCGTATTCTGGGCCTCGTCCAGGATTACGAAGGAGTTATTTAACGTTCTTCCCCGCATGAAAGCCAACGGCGCGATCTCGATCCTCCCGTCTTCTTTGAGCCTCTCGAACTCTTCCCCGGGGATCATGTCGTAAATTGCGTCGTAGAGGGGACGGAGATAGGGATTGACCTTTGCCTGCATGTCACCGGGCAGGAAACCGAGCTCCTCCCCGGCTTCCACGGCCGGCCTGGTCAGGATCATTCGCTTGACCTTTCCTTTCTTCAAAAACTCTATTCCCATTGCCACTGCGAGATAAGTTTTCCCGGTCCCCGCTGGCCCGATGCAGAATACTATGTCTTTTTCCCTGATTGCCTCCACGTAATCCTTCTGGTTGATGGATTTGGGCTTGATTTGTTCTCCCCAGTAAGTGGTCTGGATGACGTCGGAGAGGACCCCCTGGAGCTGCTCATCTTTACCGTCTTTGATCATCTGAGTCAGCCTTTTGACCTCGTCGAGCGTCAATGATTGGTCCGCGTCGATCATTTCCAGAAGCTCGTCGAAGAGGGACCGGACCCTCTTTACTTCCTTTCCGTCTCCCTTGATCTTGATGGACCCGTCTCGAACCATGATCTGTGCGTCGAAATGATCACGGATGTAGTTGAGGTTCTTGTTATACTGGCCCAAGAGAGTTACCGTCTGCTCGTGATCCCTCAGGGTCAATTCTCGCTCTACGTTCCGTTCGGTATCGATTTTATCACTCCTTGCTTCCTGGTCTTACCTGCACGTCCATTTCCTGATGCCGGCTTGCTTTTGCGACCTCACCCAGGCAGAAATCTTCTTTTACCGCGGCAACCCGGGCATTCACCGTACACCCTGTGTCCAGCCTTTCCATCCGGTCACGGGCCGGGAGGTGGAGGTCGAGGTAGTTCTTGGAATACCCTCTCCACCCCTCAACCCTGTTGCTGGGCTCTTCAATTATCATTTCCAGCTCCTCCCCTTTAAAGGCTTCCCGCTCTCTCCGGCTTACCGACGAGGCCAGGTCTCTCAGCTCCTCGGACCTCCGCTTTTTCAGCGAGGAGTCTACCCTCCGGTCGAAGTCCGCGGCGGGAGTTACCTCCCGGGGCGAGTAGCGGAAGACGTGGCAGTTGACGAAGCCCACTTCTTTCACCAGCTTCTTGGTTTGCTGGAAATCCTCCGTCGTTTCCCCCGGAAACCCGACCATAAAGTCCGTGCCAAAGGTCGCGCCGGGTAGCTTATCCTCGATCATCTCGATCTTCTTTAGGTAGGTTTCCCGGGAATAATTCCTGTTCATCTTCTCCAGAATTCGGTTCGAGCCCGATTGGAGCGAAAGGTGGAAGTAAGGGCACGTTTCTTCCAATTCCTCGAAGACCTCCAGGAGGTTCTCCGTTATACCGCGGGGGTTGATAGAGCTCAACCTTATTCGGGTTATGGATTCCACCTTGGAAAGCTCCTGGATCAAGTTTGCCAGGCTGGAATCCTGATCCCCGTATTCGGCCAGGTTGATCCCCGTTAGGACGATCTCTCGAAAGCCGTTTCCCCCCAGTTTGCGGGCTTCTGCCAGGACTCTGGACGAGGATTTGCTCCGGGTCGGCCCTCTCAGGTACCGGACCTTGCAGAAAGAGCACGAGTTGCTGCAGCCGTCCTGGATTTTTACGAAGCCTCTGGTGTGACTTTCGTCCCGGGAGATTATCTGGTTATCGAGGTTCCAGTCCCGGTATTTGCGTGCTTTAAACCGTCCCCGATAGCCCTCCTCGACCCGCTGTAGTATTTCCACTATCTCGTTCTTGTGGGGGTTGGAGAAAAAGAGGTCTATACCCTCGATCTCTTCGATCCGGTCGGCGTTCAAGGTCACGTAACAACCTGTTACTATTACCAAGCCTTCTCGCTTGGCCGCCCTTCGCGCGTATTTCCGGGATTTCCGGTCGGCTCCCCCGGTCACGCTGCAGGTATTAATCACGAAGACGTCCGCTTCCCCCTCGAAGGGGACCACTTTATAGCCCTCTTGGGCCCGAAGCGCCTCCTTCATAACTTCCGTATCGTATTGATTGGCCTTACATCCCAGAGTGTAAAATGCTACTTTCTTGTGCATGCTATCGAGCGGGATTTCACCGAAGGCTAAGCTGAGGCGGGTCAGTTTCCAATTGGTTCCTCTCCCTCGTGTCTTTCGACCTCGAATCGCTTGATCTCAAAATCCTCGTCCCTGGGAGCGATGCCGGCTTTCTTCTTGGTAACCTCGATCTGTTCTTCGACGGTGTCGATTCCGTCCAGATCGGGCAAAAGAAGTCCCGACTTGGCACCCTTTTGCAGGATGATCCCGTAGCGGGCGGGGTCTAGATCTTCTTTGTCGCAGGCTTTGGGCTGGGTAAGGAGGTCGACCGAAATCGTGGTCTCCGACAGTTCACCCGGTTTAACCGGAGGGAAGCGAGGATCCTCCAGCGCAGCAGAAGAAGCATTCCTGATTATTTCGTCGGCCAGATTATCCGTTACCGGGATATAGGTCCCGATGCAGCCCCTCAGTTCGTCCCCTTGCTTTAAGGTCACGAAGACTCCCCGGGGGTGGCCAGGCAGGGCTTGCTTGATCTTCTGAATCCCTCCCGGATTATTCCCCGTAACGGCTTTTTTAACTGCTTTCTTGGCTAACTTGATGTATTTATCTTCCATTTCTCTTTATTATAGACCCAACCGTCGCCTTATTCAAAACGGCCCTAGTCGGCTAAGTCCTTGACTTATGGATAAGGATACGTTAAGTTAAGCGTGATGTTAAGATGAAATGGAAAATACTAATTTCCGTCCTCCTGGTCGTCTTGCTAGTGGGATCCGGGATCGGAATTTACCTCCTCAATCAGCGTAACGTGGACGAACTGGTCAAGCAGGGGAAGAGGATAAACCTCCTTGTCCTCGGCCTGGATCATATTGAGGGTGCCCAGGCTCGCCGCAGCGACACGATGATGTTGGTCAGCATCGATACTGCCAACAACGAGGCGAGTCTTCTTTCGATTCCTCGCGATCTCTATCTCAAGTATCCGGACGGCAACTTCCGCCGGATTAATGCTGCCTACGCCATAGACGGCCCCCAGCTGGCCACGGAGATGGCCTCCAGGTTCCTCGGTTTCCCCATCGATTTTTACCTCGTCCTGGATTACGAAGGGTTTAAAGAGATAGTCGACCTGATGGGAGGGGTGGAGATCACCGTGGAAGAGCGGCTGCAATATACCGATGAAGCCGCGAATCTGAATATCGATATCAAACCGGGAACCCAAACCTTGAACGGAGAGAAAGCCCTTGGCTACATGCGGTATCGTGGTAATCAGAGCGATCTTCAGCGAATAGAACGCCAGCAGAAATTCCTCCGGGCCCTCTTACAGGGAGGAGTTGACCTCGAGGGGTGGTCTCAGATAAAGAATGTAATCGATACCGGGCGGAAGTACGCCAAGACCAACCTCTCCTTGATGGATATGTACGATCTGGGCAAGACCGTCAAGGGACTGGGAACCGAGGATTTCGAAATGATAACTCTCTCCGGAGAACCGGCCAGGGTAGATAATAAATCGGTACTTTTACCCCGGATAGTTCAGACCAGACAGGTGGTGGCCCAAGAGGTCCACGGGTTGAACATCACCGGCACCTCCGACGTCAAGGCCTACATCCTGAACGGGGAAGGAAGTAACTATCTCGCCCGGAAGGCCGCCGACAAGTTAACCAGTCTGGGCTTTACGGTTACCGGGACGGACAACGCGGACCGCTTTGACTACGAAACCAGCTATCTGGTGAGTCTAAACGAGGAAGGGGAAAGTATGGCGGAGAGACTCGCCCAGGAGCTCGATTTCAATCTGGAGATCGTTCGGGAAGAGAATTTCCAGGATACAATGGCTTCTCTCGAGGCCTCGGGGGTAAACCTCCCGGCGGAGACTAATCTGTTGCTGATAATGGGAGAGGGGTCGCCTAGCTTTGTCTCTTAGTAAAGAAGAGCGAGAGGATCTTCGACGTCTGCTTGAAATTATCGAGGCTAAAAAAGGGGATGAGCCCCGGGTCCTGGACATGAGGGATCATACGCTGGCTACCCGCTTCTTCGTTCTCACCAACGGGACCAATCCCAAACACGTCAGGGCCATTGCCGAGGAACTGGAGGAGAAATACGACAAAACAGCTGCCCATAAGGAAGGACTGGATGCCGGTTCCTGGGCGGTGCTGGATTACGGCGAAATAATGGTACATATCTTTGACGAAGAGGTCAGGCTGTTCTACGACCTCGACAAGCTCTGGATTGACAGGGACTACCCGGTGGAGGAGCTGGAGAAAGCTTGATCTTCCCGGGCCATTAGTCCAAAAAACACTCCTTGATTAACTCCTTATTCCTGTACAGGTAGTCTGCTCCGGAGATCAACGCCGTGGCCATTGCAAGGTAGATCAGCGGTAGTATCGATCTCTCCAGGGCGGTCCAGTGGAATTCCATGTTGACGGTGATGGCTACGATCAATACGATGTGGGAAATCGTTTTCGCCTTTCCGTACCAGCTGGCCGCAATGACTTTTCCTTTGGTTGCCCCCAGCAGTCGGAGTCCGGTGACTAGGAACTCCCTGCTAATGATTACCACCACCGGGGCGGCGGTGATTTCCCCCATCTGAATAAAGGTTATGAATACGGCGGAGACCAGTAGCTTGTCGGCTATGGGATCGGCGAACTTTCCGAACGGGCTGGTTCGATCCTTTCGCCTGGCCAGGTAACCGTCGGCGAGGTCGGTCAAGGAAGCGAACAGAAAAAGGGCCAGAGTTGCAAGGTTGAACTCGGCCAGCAATAGGTACATCACGAAGGGGACGGAGAGAACTCGGAACATCGTTAACGCGTTGGGTAGATTTTTCTCCGACATCTTACCGCCCCTCCGGGCTTGGCTCTCGAGTCCCGGCAAATATAAGAGATTCACCGAACTGATGCCAGTTTAATCCGTTACCCGCGAGCCCTCAGGCCAATTGGTATCCCACCTCTTCGACCTCCGGGATTCGAGGAAGAAAGGAACTTGTTACTCCCTGGTAATTTCCTCCCCCTTTCCTGGCGCCTGATTTTACCTTCCAAAAATTAATCGTAGCCCAAATCGAAGTGCCAGGAAAGGGGAAGGGGATTACCTCTCGGGGATAATTCGGGTAAGTGAGAAAGAAATGAGTTATTCTCAGATCTTTCACCACCCTTCTACCATATCTTTAACACAAATAGGCAACTAGC
>CAYZUF010000044.1:0-9213 GCA_964481645.1 uncultured Thermotogae bacterium | reverse complement strand
GCGGTACTCATCTGCTCCCAACCGAACTGCCGTTTTAAAGAAAATGGATCCAAGCCATTCTGTACGGCAAGTGTAGCTGCTGTATGCCTTAAGACATGAGGAGAAACTTGTACTTCCTCTAGGCCAGCTTTCTCTTGAATCCTTGTTATTACTCGGCCAACGTGCCTTTTCTTCAATTTGTCTCCGTTCTGAGATATGAAGATTGTATCATCCAAAACATTTTTTACCTCATCCCGCATCCCAACCCAATTTTTTAAACACTTGTAGTTGTTCTTGCCGAAGTAGACCCTTCTATCCTTTGCCCCTTTCCCGCGCACTTTTATCGAACGCTGCTCCAAATCCAAATTTTCCAGTTTTGCATTAATTAGTTCATTGCGACGGAGACCCGTGTCCAAGAAAGTGAAAATCATGGTAAAGTTCCTGTAACCAGCCCAGGTTCTTCGCCAGTTCCTAGCGGTGTTTAGTAGTTTTTCCACCTGTTCTTGGTCCAAGATTTTAGGATATTTGTCGGGTGTCTTGGGCTCTTGTATATCGCTAACCGGGGACTTAACTATATAATTTTCTTGTTCGAGCCAGTTGAAGAAGGCTCTGAGTACCCGATAGTGTATGGCGACAGAAGTATTGTTTAGACCGTCATCCATAAGATATGCAAGGTACTTCCTTAACTCCTTGGTCTCTATATCATTGACTTCCCTATCTTGAGAGAACTTTTCGACCAACCTACCCAAGACGTAATCATATTGATCCATCGTTTTTTCCGCTCTACCCTCTACCTTTCCCCGCAACTTAAAATCTTCAATGGCTTCGGTGAGGGGGTGGTCATCTCCGTCGATTGAATTTTGGTTTGAGAGTTCTCCCTTTTCGGTGGTTTGAAGTAGGAATCTTCCGCCGCAAATACCCGCGCCTGATTGCGCGATTCCATGTTAGAATTTGGGAGTAGACGAAAATTAAAATTTATTTGTACAAGCCTGATAGGTGGGTAACGACGAAGCGTGGTGGGTCGTGGAGGATTCGAACCTCCGACCCTCTGATTAAAAGTCAGATGCTCTACCCCTGAGCTAACGACCCACGCTGGTAGGTCCCTCGGGACTTGAACCCGAAACCCCTCGGTTAAGAGCCGAGTGCTCTGCCGGTTGAGCTAGGGACCTGAGGTTTTGGAGAAGGAAAGCAAGACTTCTAACCGCCTAACCTTCCCGTCAAGACGTACGAATAGTATTAAACGAACCCTTTTCTTTCAAGGTTTTCAATTCCCTGACCGGGGCCGGGAGAGCGGAGCCGGGATCCGGATCCAATCGGAGCACCCCTTCCCGGGCTGCGGCCGTCCTACCTCCCTGTTTATCGGCTTGACTTCGTTTTATAATTAAGGAGATAAAGATGGGTAACTTATTTGCTCAAGGGGAAGAGGCCGGAGAAGGAAAAGAAGGCGAATCCAAGCGACCACTGGCCGACCGGGTCAGGCCGAGAGGGTTGGACGAGGTTATCGGTCAGAAGGACCTGCTCGGCGAGGACGGTCCGCTGGGCAAGTTGATCAGAGCCGGACAGGCCCGAGCCTTGGTCTTCTGGGGTCCGCCGGGGACCGGAAAGACCACGGTGGGATTGATCATCGCGGACCGCGACGATTCGAAGTTCGTCCACCTCAGCGCGGCCACCTCGGGAGTGAAAGAGGTCCGGGAAGCCCTGAAAGAATCGCAGAAGAAGTTCCGGCTGACCAACGAACGAGATCTCCTCTTTATCGACGAGGTTCACCGCTTCAACAAAGCCCAGCAGGATGTCCTGCTGCCATTCCTGGAGGAGGGCAGCATCAAGTTCATCGGCGCCACTACCGAGAACCCCTCCTTCGAGCTAAATTCCGCCATTCTCTCCCGCTGTCAGGTCTTCGTCTTCGACAAACTGAGCCGGGAACAGGTGGTGGGACTAATAAACAACGCCCTGAAAGACGAACGGGGGCTGGACGGGGAGTTCGAGATCACGGACGAGGCCCTGGAGACGATCGCCAGCTTCTCCGACGGGGACGCCAGACGGGCGTTAAATCTGCTCGAACTCAGCAGTAATCTGGCAAGGGACGGAAAAAAGATCAACAACTCCATAGTCGAAAATGCCGCCCAGAGGAAGAGCCTGGACTACGATAAGAGCGGGGAAGAACACTACAACATCATTTCCGCCCTCCACAAGACTATCCGAAACAGCTCGCCCGACGCTTCGCTCTACTGGCTGGCCCGGATGCTCGAGGGCGGAGAGGATCCGGTCTTTATCGCCCGTCGACTGGTCCGGGTGGCCAGCGAGGACGTGGGCCTGGCTAACAGCCAGGCGCTCCAGGTGGCGGTGGCCGCAAAGGAAGCCGTCGAGCTAATCGGCATGCCGGAGTGTGACCTGGCACTGGCCCAGGCCGTCATCTATCTGTCGCTGGCACCAAAAAGCAACGCAATCTACAAAGCATACAGCAAGGCGAAAAAGGACGTCGAAGAGTCCGAAAACCAGCCCGTCCCCAAGGAGCTGCGCAATGCTCCCACCGATTTAATGCAGGAAGAGGGGTACGGCGAAGGCTACGAGTACGCCCACAATCTGGAGGAGAAGACGGCAAACCTCCAGGTATTTCCGGACAACCTCCAGGGCAGGAGGTACTATTTTCCGACGGAGTCGGGAGAGGAAAAGAGGATGAAGGAGCTAATGGAAAAGTGGATAGAACGGAGAGGGAAAAGGGAGGAGTAAGCTAATAGAGCAGGATCCGGATGAGGCTGATCAGAAGATATCGCGTTGCCATCAGCAGCAAAATGGCTATCAACGGAGAGATGTCAATCGGTAGCCTGTAGCCCATGAGCTTGGTGACGTAGTGCCTGATCGGGGCTAGAATTGGTTCCGAAGTCCGGTAGACAAATCGGGTGAAGGCGTTCTGCCGCCTGCCCGTGAATATCCAGGATACAAAGACCCGAGCCACGATCAAGAGAGAAGCCAGCTGAAACAACCAGTCTATCGCTCTAACCAGTACGTTCGTCAATACAATAGAACCTTCCATGATTTTACCACCTTCGTTCCGTCAATCCAGGCTCTGACATTTCGGACAGTAGCAAGTACTTCTCCCGGATTGGTTTGCCTTCACGATTTCCGTTCCGCAGTTCGGACAGGGTTCCCCCTCCCTCCCGTAGACTTCCAGAAAATTCTGGTAATCCCCCTCTTCTCCCCGGGAATTACGAAAGCTGTCCAGGGTCGTACCGTTGCTTTCAACGGCCTCGGAAAGGACCTCCGGGATCAACTCGAACAGATTCCTTCTATCCCTCTCCTCGGTCTCCTTTCCGGGGAGGAACGGATTGAGGCCCGCCCGAAATAGAACCTCGTTGGCGTAAATATTCCCCAGACCAGCTATCTTTTTCTGGTCCAACAGAATCAATTTTAACGGCTGAGCCCTGTCAAACAATTCCCGAAACTCCTTCCAGCGATAGTTCTCAGTAAACGGATCGGGCCCGAGAGAGGCCAGTGGCTCCTGATCCTCGGAGGCCAACAGATCCAGGGTTCCGAACCTGCGCATATTGTCCATCACCAACTTGCCGTCTCCCCTGAATAAAAAAGAGATCCTTGCGTATTCCGTCTTCTCGCCCCGCTCCTGGACCAGCAGTTTCCCCGTCATTCGCAGGTGAATCGCCGTCAATTTACCCCCCTGGATCTCCAGCAAGACGTACTTTCCCCTCCGCCTGACGTCGGTCACCTTTTTCCCTTCCAGTTCCTCCTTCAGGGTCCCCACCTCAACGTTCCTGAGCAGCTCTTCGTCAAATACAGTGATCTCCTCGATGGTTTTGCCTCGAATCTGCGAGTTTAAACCGCGGACCACCGTCTCTACCTCGGGCAGCTCTGGCACGTGAATCACCTGACAGGGATTATAATCACCCCGGATTTCGGTTTCAATCGGCACCCATCCGAGAAAAGTGGACCATTTTACTCTTGAAAAGGCCGTCCCCGGCTTCTACCATAAATTGGTCGTCATCCGTGAACTCCGAATTTTTCAATTTAGACCCGTTCGGTTCGGTTGAACTATCCACAACTGATTACCAACTAAATAGATATTGAGGGAGATATGAACTTTTACCAGCGCCTGAGACGAGACGTAGAAGCGGTATTCGAAAGGGACCCGGCAGCGCGAAATATACTCGAAGTGATATGCTGCTACCCGGGCCTTCACGCCATCTGGCTCCACAGGATTGCCGGCTTCCTCTGGCGCCACCACCTTAAGCTCGCGGGGAGGCTGGTCTCCCACCTGAGTCGGTTCCTGACGGGGATCGAGATCCACCCGGGAGCGGAAATAGGAACCGGAGTATTTATCGACCACGGAGGAGGGGTGGTGATCGGCGAGACTTCCGAGGTAGGAGACGACAGCCTCCTATACCAGGGGGTGGTCCTCGGGGGGACGAGCAAGAAGTCCGGCAAGAGACATCCGACGCTGGAAAGCAACGTGGAGATCGGAGCCAACGGAATCTTGCTGGGCCCGATCACCGTAGGCGAAGGAGCCCGGGTCGGAGCGGGATCCGTAGTCACCAAATCGGTCCCTCCGGCCACCACCGCGGTAGGGGTTCCCGCCCAGCTTTCCAGAGATAGGAATAAAGTCAAAGAGGAGTTCGATCTCAACCACGCGGATATTCCGGACCCGCTGGGCGACCTGTTCGAGACCCTTTTACAGAGGCAAACTGATCTAGAAGAGACCGTCTCGGAGCTCGAAGAACGGATCGCGGAGGAAGAGGAAACCAGGAATTCGGAGCTGGAGGTCTAATTTGAGCGGAAAAAAGGGATACGGAAGTGGGCACGGACCCCGATGGAGCGGGGAAAAGGATTACCGGAGAAGACCATGAGGGTAACGAAGAAGAGCGGCTACGGACTGGTCGCCATGACGGAACTGGCCCAGAAATTCGATACGACATTTCTCTCCACGAAGGAAATCGCTCAAAAATACGAGCTTCCCCAGCCCTTCCTGGAAAAGATAATGAGGGAGCTCAAAGACGCGGACCTGGTCGAGGTTAAGCGCGGCCGCGGGGGAGGGTACGAGCTGGCCTCCCGACCGGAGGAAATTTCGGTAAAAACGGTCGTATCGGTACTGGAAGAGAATAGCCTGGCCCCGGTCAATTGCCTGCTTCCCGGGAACGAGGACCCCTGTCCGCTGGAGGGCAATTGCCCGACACTGAAAGCCTGGGAGGCCATCTACGAAAAATTCCTCAAGGTACTTCAGTCCTTCAGCCTCGCAGATCTGCTCGATTACTTAGAAGAGGAAAATTGAAGCCATTTAAGGAAGGTGGTGGGCCTACCTGGAGTCGAACCAGGGACCTCACGCTTATCAGGCGTGCGCTCTGACCAACTGAGCTATAGACCCTTGCCCGGTTATTCTAGCGTTTCGGGTTTCCTTTTTCAAGGACGGGAAATCCACTTATAAAGCTTGGACAGGGCACTTTCACTGTCCGGATCAACTCTTTTCCAGCAACTCGGAAATCTGAAGATTTTCCAGCTTTTCTTTCTCCTCCGCCTCCTCAAGCGCGGTCACCAGCTCTTCCAGCTCTCCTTCCAGAATCCCCTCCAGATTGTGGGTGGTAAAGTTTATCCGGTGGTCGGTAACCCTGTTTTGAGGAAAATTGTAGGTCCTGATCTTCTCGCTTCTCTGGGCCTGGCCGATCTGGCCGCGCCTCTTGCTATCCCGCTGCTCCGCTCTTGCCTCCTGGATCTTTTCCTGGTACCTGGATCGGAGCACCCGCCAGGCCTTTTTTCTGTTCTTGTGCTGGGAACTTTCGTCCTGACAGGTGACCACTATCCCGGTGGGTTCGTGAGTCAGCCGGACCGCCGAGTCCGTCACGTTGGCGTGCTGCCCCCCCGGCCCGGAGGAGCGAAAGGTATCCACCCGGACCTCGTTTTCGTCGATCTCCACGTCGACCTCTTTTGCCTCGGGGAGGACGGCCACGGTTGCGGTCGAGGTGTGGATTCTTCCCGAGGATTCGGTCTCCGGGACTCGCTGGACCCGATGGACCCCGCTCTCGTACTTGAACTTTCCGAATGCCCCCTCTCCCTCTATGGCCACCGAAACCAGGGTAAAGCCCCCGATGGAGGTAGGCCTGTTTTCCAGCGTTTCAACTTCGAAGCCCTGTTTGTCCGCGTACCTCCGATAGAGTCGCAGGAGGTCGGCGGCAAAGAGGGCGGACTCGTCTCCTCCCGTTCCGGCCCTTATCTCCAGAATGGCGTTCCGTTTGTCCTCCTCCGGTTCGGGAATTAGCAGCCCCTTGATCTCCTCCTGCAGCCGTTCACGCTCCGCCCGGTTTTCGGCCAGCTCCTCCTGGATCAGCTCGATCATTTCCTCGTCGTCCTCCGCCTCCAGCATCTGCTGGTTCTCTTCTATCCGCTCGGAAACCTCCTCCAGTTCTTCCACAAGCTGGAGGAGGTCCTTGACCCTCGAGTACTTCTGGGAAACTTTCTGGTAGTTATTGCCCTCTATGACATCCGGGTCCCCCATCTTCTTCTCCAGCCTTTCGTATTCCTCCCGGATCTTTGGCACTTCGCTGAGGATATCTAGCATTGAGCCGACCTCCGATAAGTCAGGTTACGTAATCACCAACACAATTTCAATGGAGGAGAAAGCCAGCGGGCCGGCATTTGTTGAGAGACGGGGGGTTTTCTCCCACAATTTACTTATTAGAGGGGTTTTTAGGAGGGGTAACGTGAGCCTTACCAAGCTGTTCCATCCTTCGAGCGTGGCCGTAATCGGAGCCAGCCGGAAAAAAGGCCAGGTCGGTCGGGAGGTTCTGACCAACCTGCTGGAAAGCTTCGACGGGAAAATATTTCCGGTAAATCCGAAGGCCGATCGACTGGAAGGGCTAAAGTGCTACGACAAAGTATCCGAAATCTCCGCCGACGTCGATCTGGCGGTGGTCGCCGTCCCCGCCGCGGTCGTGCCCGGGGTCCTCGAGGAGTGCTCGGAAGTGGGAATAAAGGACGTAATCGTGGTCAGCGGTGGGTTCAAGGAAATCGGTGAGGAAGGGGCAAAGCTCCAGGAGGAGTTAACCGAAATCGCCCGGGAAAACGGGATGAACGTGATCGGTCCCAACGCCATCGGGGTCATCTCTACGGCCTCCAACCTGAACGCCTCCTTTGCCCAGGAGATGGCTCTACCCGGGAATATTTCCTTTATGAGTCAAAGCGGGGCTTTCTGTACCGCCGTACTCGACTGGGCAAACGAGACCGGAATGGGCTTTAACCACTTCGTCTCCCTGGGGAACAAAGCAGTTCTGGACGAGATCGACCTGATCGAAGAATGGAATCAAGACGACAATACCGATGTAATATTGGCTTACCTGGAAGGAATCGAACGGGGCTCCAGGTTCATCGAAGTCGCCTCAGAAGTGACCAAGACCACTCCCATCGTGGTAGTGAAGGCGGGCAGGACAAACGAAGGGGCCAGCGCCGCAGCCTCTCATACCGGAACCATTACCGGCAGCGACGACGCCTACGACGCGGCCTTCACTCAGTCCGGCGTAATCCGGGCGGAAAACATCGAGGAGCTCTTCGACTTCGGTTCGATTCTGGCCCACCAGTCTCCCCCGGAAAACCGAAAGGTAGGTATACTGACCAACGCCGGAGGTCCCGGTGTGATGGCCACCGACGCGCTGGAAGGTTACGGACTGGAGCTGGCCAAACTCGAAAAGTCCACGCTGAACAAGCTGGAAGGAGTTCTCTCATCACTGGCTTCCCGAAAAAACCCGATTGACCTGACCGGTAAGGCCGACGAGGAGGACTATCGTGAGGCGCTGGAATACATCATCGAGGACTCAAACGTCGGTTCCGTGATGGCCATGTCCGCACCCGCGGCAATCTTTTCCTACCCGGAACTGACCGAAATCCTGGCGGAAGCCAGAGAAACGACGGACAAGCCCATCGTCGGGGCCCTGATGGGCGGGCAGCTGGAGCCGGAGGCCCGGAGAAACCTGGAAACGGCCGGAGTGCCCAATTACTTCGATCCGGCCCGGGCGGTACGAGCCCTCTCCGCGCTGGTCCGATACGGAGATATCCAAAAAAGGGAGCGAGGGGTACCGACCGGTTTCTCAATGGACGAACGAAAAGCACAGGAAAAGTTCGAGGAACTCATCAGCTCCGGTAAACGAATAATCGGCCTGGAAGGATTGGAACTTCTCGATTGTTACGGAGTTCCCACCCTACCGGCGGAACTGGCTCGGACCCCCGAAGAGGCGGAAAAGCTGGCGGCCCGGTGCGATTCGCAGGTGGTGCTCAAGGTTGACTCGCCGGACATAACTCATAAATCGGACGTAGGAGGAGTCAAAGTGGGAGTCAATCAGGGAGAGGTGGGGGAAGAATTTCGATCCATGACCGATAACCTGCAGCGGAGGCAACCGGTCGCCCAAATCCGGGGAATTCGGGTCCAGGAAACCATGGAAGGAGAGGAAATAATTATCGGCGTCAAGCGGGATCCCCAGTTTGGTCCCCTGGTTATGTTCGGACTCGGGGGGGTCTACGTGGAGGTGCTCGAAGACGTGGCCTTTCGGGTGGCTCCGGTCTCCACCAACCAGGCCAGGGAAATGGTAGAGTCCATAAAAGGTTTTCCCATCCTGGAGGGGATGAGGGGAAAGAAGGGGGTTGAAATAGACTCGGTGGTGGATATAGTTCAAAGGGTATCGAAGCTTGCCGTCGATCACCCCGAAATCGGCGAGCTCGATCTAAACCCGGTCATCGCTTCCAGCAAAGAGGCCAGGGTAGCTGACGTGAGGATCAACCTCAGCCAAGGATAATCCCGGTTAGAGTATGAGGGAGTAAGAAAATTTTAAAGATTTAAATATTGACAAACTTATTGTTAATCCCTATAATTAGGTGAGGAAGATATACATGACCGAAAAAACGGCAGTAAATCTACGAGAGCGGGAGTCCGTCTTCAAGGCACTGGCTAGTTCCCAGCGGCTCAATATCCTCTCCCTGGTACTGGATCACGACGAAATCTGTGCCAAGGAAATCTCGGAAACCCTGGAACTCAGTCAGCCGGACATATCTTACCATCTCTCCAAACTAACCCAGACGGGCATCCTGAAGAAGAACAAAGAAGGCATAAAGTATTGTTACGACATCAATTACCAGTTACTGGAAGACATTGGCGTGAATCCAGAAGTGCTATTACAAAAATCCAGGAGGTGACCCCCAATGAAGGAACAAATGAACGACCAAGAGATAACAATTTATTCTACTCCC
>CAYZUF010000043.1:0-9272 GCA_964481645.1 uncultured Thermotogae bacterium | reverse complement strand
ATAAAATCTTTTGAAGTCGTAAGGAAACAGAAAACTCTTCAGAGTTAGTAAAAGCTCTCGTGAAGCCTTCCGAAAGGACCAGAGCGGGCAAAGCAACCCCAATAGCTAATGGAGCTCCTCCAATATAAAGGATACTTAAATATATGGCAGTTGAGACGGAGATCTCTTGGCCGGGAAGAATTTCAATGTAATAAATCTCCGCAAAGAAGGCAAACAAAGTAAGAAAAAATATGACTAAAATATTATAGTTTTGATAATGCAGATGGGGCAGATACCAATAAGCCGTAAAACTCCCGACTATTACAGTAAACCAAATATAAAGTTTTGCCTTAAGCGACAATTGAATACTACCCCATAAAAGTTAAATACAGATAACTCAAGTATGCACTATTATATAAATCTATCACCTCCATTTCAAAAGACTCACAGGTGAAAGTCACAATTCAATTAATGCCATTTATTAAAAGCCCCCACTAATAAAGCGAACGCAGCAATGGTTACGAGAATAGACAGACCTCTTGCCCCAAAAACCTTACCAACAAACTCAGTCACCTTTTCACCAGCTTTGTTAGAATTTCCGCCCCATTTCATTGTTTTATACCTCCTTATGGTATAAATAAAAGGATTTAGTTAGGTACAAGTAACAAACTGGACAAAATTTGCAGAAGAAATCCCTGCTAGTTTAAACTGTGAAAAAGCAGTAGAACATAGAAAAAACTACAGAACCCAGTCAGCAACTTGATTTTACCCAACCTTAACTTTAGTTTAGTATAACGACAACCTTTTAACATTTCAACCTATCGGCAAATGACCGGGAGTCCGAAAGAAGAATGATTTGATTAATCCGGTAGAACATCAAGTCTACCCAGCGGGCTTTCTCCGATAAATAACCAGGCTAGTTTGCCCGTAATCGTGGGAATCTATCTTCTCCAGCCTCCCCATACTTTCAGGTAAATCCGTTTTGAAAAAGACTTCAGCTCCCGCTATACCCCAGTTTTTGACGAGGTTAGTTCCTGCTAGCTGTTTTAAGGTCTTCCGAGCCAATCCCTGTTCGTAAGGAGGACCAAGAAAAACTATGTCAAATCTCCTGTCCCTGCTCTTGAATTTATCCAGCGCCTGACGCACGTCCATTTCGTAGATAGATGCCGAATCCTGGTACTCCAATTTCTCGACATTTTTTCCGATTAACTTAACCGACTCGGACAAATTATCTACGAAAGTAACGTGCTCGGCCCCTCGAGACAGCGCCTCTAAGCCCACACCACCTGTGCCAGAAAACAAGTCAAGAAACTGGCTTCCACGGATGACGTGCTGCAAAATGTCAAACAGGGCCTTTCGAACTAAATGCCTCATGGGGCGAATCTCCTTCGGCCCCGGCCCAAATATTTTTTGACCTTTTTTTTCTCCACTTATTATCTGCATCTTTCACTCCCGGTTGACGGACGGATGATCCCCCCATACTATCTTATACCGGTCGAGTAATCCCAATTGCAAGGAGTATCCATATGTTAATCAAATCTTTGACTACCCTTATATTTGACCTCGACGGCACTTTATGTACCTATGACACAGAATTGGAAGAATCACTATTCCGGACCTTCGACGTAGAGGATATCGAGGATCTACCGATTACACCCACCGATTACGAGGAGGGTTTTGGCCTCGTATTCGATAGGGCGATAGATGGTAACCTCAATTGGCAAGGTTCGGGATTCAGAACCCGGATATTCCTGGAGCTACTCCAGGACGACGAGGATTTCGCCAAAACGGGGATCGTCAAGCTGGGGGAAAAGTTCACCACGATCAGGGAGAACGCGTTGACACTCTTCCCGGAAGTTTCATCGGTATTCGAAAGACTCCGGGACAGGTTCAAGCTGGGCTTACTTACCAACGGTCCATCCTCCCTCCAGCGAGCAAAGATCGAAAAGCTGGGGATAGAATCATGGTTCGACTCCATAATCGTCAGCGGGGACCACGAGCTGGTCAAGCCGGATCCACGGATTTTTGAAATTGCCCTGGAGAAATTAGGTTCGACCCGCGAAAACACAATTTACGTAGGCAATTCCTTAAAATACGACGTACTGGGGGCAAACAACGCAGAATTGCCGGTGGTCTGGAGAGAGGACGGCGAAGAAGAAGAGACCGAGGGAGCGGTTCCCGATCTGGTGATCAACGACCTGACCGAACTGATTGACGGAGAAGTAATTACCTCGCTTTCCGATAAAGAGAAAAGGAGTATCAAAACATGAAAGAGCGGGACGTCTTGTTGATCGGAGCGGGACCCGCGGGCCTGTTCGCGGGAAGCAAATTTCTCGGAGAAGGCCTGAAGGTGACCATCCTGGAAAGGGGTAAACCTCCCCGAGAGAGGGAAAGTATAACCTACGGAGTGGGAGGAGCGGGAGCTTTCTCCGACGGCAAATTAAACTTGACCCCCGAGATCGGTGGGGATCCCACCACCTTCAACAGGAAGGGAAACGAACTGGTTCCCTACATCGACGAAATAGACAAGATCTTCGCCGATTTCGGCGGAGGGAGCACCTATTCCGGCGAATCGGAATCGGGTCTCCAGCAATTGAGGAAAAAGGCGGGAAAATACGGAATCGAATTCATCCCCGGAAAGCAACGGCATATTGGGACCGAGAAGATCCGAGAAGTCATAGATAACTTTTACCACCACCTGCGGGAAGAAGGAGTGGAATTCGATCTGGAGACGAAGGTGGAGGAAATAAGCCACGACGGGGATAAATACACTCTCACTACCAATAAAGAAGACTATACCGCCCCGTACGTGATTGCGGCCCCCGGCCGTTCCGGCGCGTATTGGTTGAGGGAGGTGGCCCACTCCCTGGGTATCCAAACCAAATACGGACCGATCGACGTGGGAGTCAGGGTCGAGTTCCCCGCGGAGATCTACCAGCCGATCGAAGAAGTAATGTACGACGCCAAATTCCGACTGCGGACGGAGACCTACGACGACATGGTCAGGACCTTTTGCACGAATCCCAGGGGATTTGTGGTCAAGGAGCCCTACGAGGACTTCACCCTGATCAACGGCCACGCGGAAAACTCGAACGAATCGGAAGTGACGAACTTCGCCCTCCTCTCCCGAATCACTCTAACCGACCCCATCGAAGACACCACCGAATACGGGAGATCGATCGCGAAGCTGGCAAATACCCTGGGCGGCGGCAAACCCATCCTCCAGCGTCTAAAGGACCTGAAGAACGGGAGAAGGTCGACGGACAAGCGAATCGGTCGGGTACCCTACAGCCCGACGCTGTCCGATTATACTCCGGGCGATATCTCGATGGCCCTGCCGGACAGAGTGACCGTAAACCTTATGGAAGGGCTGGAAGAGCTCAACAATATCATCGAGGGGGTTACCTCGGACAATACCCTCCTCTACGCCCCGGAGATCAAGTTCTACGATACGAAGTACGAGGTCACCAGGGATCTGGAGACGGGGTTGGACGGCTTCTACGTGGCGGGAGACGCTTCCGGCCACTCCCGGGGAATCGTATATTCGGCAATCACTGGCATGATCGCCGCAGAAGGGATCAAGGACAGTCTGAACGATAAATAGAACTTTCCGGAGGGGAGGGAATGACCATGACCAATAGAGTGAGATTCGCGCCTTCACCGACCGGGCACCTCCACGTCGGCGGGGCTCGAACGGCCCTCTTCAACTGGCTGTTTGCCAAGAGCAATTCCGGGGATTTTATTCTACGCATAGAGGATACGGACGAATCTAGATCCACGGAAGAGTCGATCCAGGCAATCAAGGAGTCTCTCTCCTGGCTGGGGCTGACCTGGGACGAGTACTACCGGCAGACCAGAAGGACCAACTATTACCAGGAAAGGGTCGAGGATCTGTTAAATCAGAAGAGGGTCTACGAATCCGAAGGGGCCCTCTGGTTTAGGGTTCCGGGTGGAGAGACGGTGGTGGTAGAGGACCTGGTGCTGGGCAAGGTCGAATACGAGTCGGACCAGCTCAAGGACTTCGTGGTCCGGCGGTCGGACGGGAGCTTTACCTATAACTTTGCCTGCGTAATCGACGATACGGAACTGGAGATCAGCCACGTGATGCGGGGTGACGACCACCTCAACAATACGCCAAAACAGATCCTGTTATATCGCGCGCTGGGGATCGAACCCCCCAAATTCGCCCACTTTCCGATGATCCTGGGCGAGGATCACAAGAGGTTGAGTAAAAGACATGGGGCCACCTCCGTCCTAAATTACAAGAACAAAGGGATACTTCCCGAGGCTTTGATTAATTTTCTGGCCAGGCTCGGCTGGTCCCACGGGAACCAGGAGATATTTTCGAAACGGGAGCTGCTGGACTACTTCTCCCTGGAGGAGGTAGGTGAAAGTTCCGCGGTCTTCGACGAGGAAAAACTCCTCTGGCTGAATCATCAATGGATGAAACGCAAGGAACCCGCTGAACTGGTGGAGCCGCTGAAATACTTCCTGCGGGAGGAAGGTGTGGTCCCGGGCGACCAGCTCGATACCCTCCGGGAAGAAAGGCTGGAGAAGCTGGTCGACCACCTGCGGGAGAGAAACAGAACCCTGCGCCAGCTGGCGAAATCGAGCGAATTTATCTTCAGCGAAAAACTCCGTTACGAAAAAACCCCGCTCGAGGACCACCTTACGGAGGACAACAAGCGTCTTGTCGGAGAACTGGGAGAACGGCTGGGCTCAATACCCGAAGAAGATTTCGGGGCAGAGAACCTGGAAGAGGTCACCCGGGAATTTCTGTCCTCCAAGGGGAAAGGACTGGGTGATATAGCCCAGGTCTGTCGGGTGGGATTGACCGGACGGGAAGTCTCTCCCGGCCTGTTCGTTACCATGGAGCTGGTCGGCAGGGACAAAGTGACGGAAAGACTATCCCGGGTCGGGAAAATGGAGCTGTAGAGAACCACTGTGTTTCGTTCTATCGCACTAGGTTTCATCCAGGGCTTAACCGAATTTCTCCCCATCAGCAGCTCGGGCCACCTGGTCATATTTCAACACGTTCTCGGGTTTAAGGGTCCCAACACCCTCCTGGATGCCCTCCTCCACCTGGGAACCCTGTTCAGCGTACTGTTCCTCTTCCGAAAGAAAATAGTCAACTTAATCCTGGCCCCCTTCAGCAACTCCGAAAAAGACAGGAACTACCTGGTCCAGCTGGTGATTGCCACCGTACCCATAGCCGTGGTCGGGTTCCTGGCCAGAGACTTTATCGAGGCCTCCTTCGGCTCCATAAGGTCGGCGGGGATCGGACTATTGATCACCGGAACAGTTTTATGGACCCTGCGGTACGCCAAAAATTCGGACCGGGATATGGAGAGCTTTTCCTGGCAAGATTCCCTGCCTATCGGACTCGCTCAGGTCGCGGCCCTCTTTCCGGGGATCTCCAGGAGCGGGGTGACCATCTCAGCCGGGCTATTCAAAAAACTAGAACCGGATTTTGCAGCGCGATTCTCATTTTTGCTCATGGTACCGGCCGTTCTGGGGGCCAACATCCTTAAGATAGGCGAGCTGCTGACCGCGAATCCGGAGGCTTCAATCGGCCCGTGGGCTTATCTTTTGGGAACCCTGACTTCAACTATTACCGGGATGATCGCAATTAGGTGGCTGCTCAATTTGCTCCGGAAAGGGAAGTTAAGCCGATTCGCCTACTATTGCCTTCCTCTGGGGGGAGTCGTGCTGATCTGGTCCTTCCTCTGATCAGCCGAGTTCCACTAACTCCGCCTCCACAGCATCAAGATCCACGAGGGCGACGGTCGATTGTCCGGTCATCCAGGCCCCGACCTCGCCCGGGTTGACCACCAGGGGTGGTCCTTCCTTAACTTCGCTTTCGTGGGTATGCCCGTAGACGATCAGGTCGGGAAGCGGGCTTCCTTCCAGGATTTCCAGTAATCTCGGCTCGTGGGCCAGCAAGACGGTCCTTCCTCCAAGCTCCAGGCGGTGAGGACCGCGCTCGATCCTCCCGATCCCTTCCTCCTCGAACCGACGCCGGAGGAAGAGCCTATCCCCGTCGTTGTTGCCAAATACACCCAGCAATTCCGGCTCCAGTTCGGAGAGAGGATCGGCGGTCAGAGGAGAGATAAAGTCACCGGCATGGAGGACCATATCCACGCCTTCCCCGTTAAAAAACCTGACGGCTTCGGTAAGGGCCTCCATATTGTCGTGGCTGTCCGAAATAAGACCAAGAGTCTTTATCCCCTCGTAGTTCAAGTTAACACCACCACCGAAGAAAAACGATTAGATTATGACCGCCCCGAAGAAACCGTCTTCACCAACTTAAAACTAGTTCTTCCGGGCCTCCCGTCGGTAGCGACCGAGAGCTAACAGCGGAAAGTAATGTCGGTAGAGGACGTAGCCAATATAGAAATCCCCGGGGAAACCGGTCCCGGTATAGTTTTTCTCCTCCCAGGTTCCTTCTTCCGTCTGTTCCTCCAGGAGATAGTCAACACCCTTCGTCGTTACGGGATCCTCCGTTTCGCCAGCGGCGATCAGACTGATCAGCGACCAGGCGGTCTGGGAGGGCGTACTTTCCCCCTCTCCAGCCAGCTCCGGATTCGAGTAGGATTCCACCGTCTCCCCCCAGCCACCGTCCTCGTTCTGATGCTCCTTAATCCAATTTACCGCCTTCTGAACGTAGGGCTCGGACATATCTTCGCCGATCTCCGCCAGGGCGGGAAGGACGGAGCCAGTTCCGTAAATGTAATTTACCCCCCACCGACCAAACCAGGAACCGTCCTCGTTCTGTTTTTCCCGGATAAACTCGTAACCGCGCCTGACTACTTCGTCGGATAGGTCAAATCCCAGCCTGCCCATCATTTCCAAAATGTGGGCCGTCACGTCAACCGTGGGAGGATCGATAATCGCCCCGAAGTCCGCAAAAGGGATCTCGTAGAGAAACTCGTTGTCGTTATCCCTATCATAGGCCCCCCACCCACCGTTGGAGGACTGCATGGCCAGCAACCACTGGAGCCCTCTATCCATGGCCTCCACCTTATCCTGTTGCCTTTCGGAGAGTTCTACTTCGTCCAGTGCTATAATCACTTCCGCCGTATCGTCGGTGTCCGGATAGTTTTCGTTGGCGAATTCGAAGGCCCAGCCCCCGGGTTCCACATCCTCCAGGTCCACGGCCCAATCGCCTTTTGTCCTTATCTCCTGATCCAGCAGCCATCGTCCCGCCCGGTCCAGGACCTCGTGATCCGGCTCCACCCCGGACTCCACGAGGGATATGATCGCCCAGGCAGTATCCCAGACCGGGGAAACGCAGGCCTGGAGCTTCAGCTCGTCCTCGCCCTCCTGGGAAAAGGAATCCAGTCCGGCGATTCCCTTCTCCATGACGGGGTCGTCTACGGAATAACCAAGGACGTAAAGGGCGAGGAGGGAGTAAACCCAGGGGGGTTGAATCCCGCCCCAGCTCCCGTCGGCTTCCTGACGCTCCAGAATCCACTCCTCACATTTCTCTATTGCCTTCTCTCTACCCGGCTGCCAGGGAAGCTTGTGGTAGTAGTTCAACGCATCGTCGGCAATCTGGAAGAGTTTGGCCCAGGAAAAGAGAGGATATTCTTCGTCCTCTTTTTCCACTTCACCCTCCCACCCCTCGGGAAACAATTCCGGGAGACTCTTTTCCTCGGGCAAGTCGTGGACCGGACGCTTGCTCAACACGATCAACAGCGGAACGATGGTACCTCTTGCCCAGGAACCAAACTCGTAGATATTGATGGGGAACCAGTCCGGAAAGAAGATGAGCTCGGGAGGCATCTCAGGAACCTGGTCCCAGTCCCAGATCCCGAAGAGACTCAACCAGATCTTGGTAAATACTCGCGCCTCCGGGATGCCTCCACGTTTCATGATGAACTCCCTGGCCCGGGCCAGCTCCCCTTTATCGGGGGGTTCCCCGGCAAGTCTAAGCGCAAAATAGCATTCTATAGTGGTCGATAGATTTCCCCGGCCACTGGGGAAGATGTTCCAGGAACCGTCGTCCAGCTGCTTACGTTTCAAGTAGTTGACGATCTTGTTCCACTGTTCTTCTTCCTGGATCCCCAGGAACTCGGTCAGCATTAGGTGCTCGGCCTCGATGGTCGGATTGCTTTTGAAATCCCCCTGCCAGTAGCCTCCGTCTTCCTGGATGTCGAAGAGGTAGTCCTGAGCATTTCCGATGACTCCATCCAACTTCTTACCGGTTAGCGTCTCTGTCAAAGTTAATCATCCTCCTTCGATAAGCAGCCTAAGGGAAAGCTAATTTATCCTAGTTTATACCCCACGAGAAAGCAAGTTGCCTGCAGCGAATTACTCCCAACGCCAACTCACTCCCCGCCGGCAACAGAAGGGGAACCCTGGTGGCTAAGCTTTCCGGCCATAGTTGGGGGACCACGGCCCGACCGCAAGGACGGAAATAATGGCTAGAGCTATCTGCTTAATCTGGACCATTATCTCCGTAAAGTACCCGCTACTGAAAAACTATTTTCCGAAAACTAGTTGCGATACCTCAGGGCCGCAAATATTTACCGGACAAACTAGAAAAACCACGATTCGGGCGAATCTCGATTTTTTACCCCGGTCGGCGATTAGCTTGAAACCCTCGATCTGATCTCCTCCATCATCTCCGGCTTTACCTGTTCCAGGACATCGGGAAGCATCGCCGGCATAATAGCTTCCATGACTTCCGGCAGCAGTTCCGGCATCATATCCTTCATAGATTTAGACATGTGGGGCACCCGGTCCTCGAGATAACTAGAAATTTGAGGTACCATCTTCGGCATGATCTCGTCCATCAATCGGGGCATCATATAGGGCATGGCACGCTTCATCACGAGAATCATTGGCTCTTTCGCCCCGCCGGGCAGATGGCTCATCTGGTCCATCCCTTTCTGCATATAGGACGGCATCTCCTCCATCATTTCGGGAAGCAGATCCTCCATCATCTCGACCATACCGGGCAGAGACATCTGGTAGATCATTGCCTCGAATGCGTACCAGCCTTCGTAGACGTCTTCGGTGGGGTCTTCGGTCTCGTAGCCCATAGCCTCGGCAACTAAGGTGCTGAAATCCTTAACCGGGATGGGAGAGTCCATCTCCAGACCGCCAACCCTCAACTGGAACTCACAGCAGGGACAGGTGGTAACTAATTCTTGGGCCCCCGAAGCCTCGGCCTCTTCCAGTCTAGTCGTAGCTATCTCGTCGGAAGTGGAGGGCTCCCCCACCCTGGTGAGCACGCTGCCCCAGCAGAGCCCGTCCTCCCTGTTTTGCTCCATCTCGGTAAGATTCAC
>CAYZUF010000042.1:0-9522 GCA_964481645.1 uncultured Thermotogae bacterium | reverse complement strand
AGCAGCTTTCCTCATTTGAGTGCTGGGTCTTCTTTTGTAAAAGAATAAGGTCCGTGGTTAAATCCCTTTTTCTAGGTGCCCCGTCCCTTGGGCGGGGTTCTTGACTCGGACGATAAACCCACTCTGGGGTTGTAAAACGGAAGCCCACAGGATTGACACCTAGCGGGGAATTCGCCAAAAGTACACCTGGAACCGACTGAATTGGTCAGCTCGAAGCTATCACAATCAGGTATTCCGTTGACCTGCCTCACGGACTCCCCGCTGACCGGACAGTTTATTTCAGCCGCCTCCAGCGGCCTTTCCTCAAGGTGAGATCCACAACCGGGGCAGGTAGCGAGCTTCTCCCGGCCGTAAACGATCTCACCACATTCAGGACACTTGAACTTCATGATCCTCACCCCCGGTGAAATGAGTTCCTTCCGGCAAAAACCGAAAACGTCCCCCTTTACTCACGGGCCCGGGCCGGAACTACAGAGAAAACAAGCTTCCCGGTCCGGACTTCTAAGCGAGAATTGGGAGAACTCAAACCACTTCTATTTCCTTCTCGCTCTCCCACAGACCATGCAGATTACACTTGGCCCTGCCCCTTAACGGGTGCGCGTGATCCAATTTCACGGTGGTCTTCATCACGTAATGAGAGTGTTCCGGAGTCAACTCCAGGCGGGCCAGAAAAGTGTCACCCGAATAGAGTTCCATCCATTCGATGAAGTGACCTACTTCATTGGGATGTTCCTTGTATTCGCCGACTCGTAGCGTAACCTCAAACTCCTCCCCTTCCTCCACGGAATCCGGGGCATCAATTATAACCGTATGTTTCTTCTCCAGCGCGGTCATCTCCTCGGGCTCGTCGGTCTCCGGAGCGTTGACTCCGCAAAATAGATCCCCTTCACAGCTTTGATCTGACATTCTTACCTCCCTTTATTCGGCCTCTACGGTTGGTAGGGGAAACCCAACTCCACTATGGGGCAATTGTCTCTTCAGCCTCGCTATCAACAAGCTCGATGGCCAGCATCGGACAGCCGTTGGCGGCCTGCTCCGCGGCCGACTTCTCGTCCTCGCCGATCTCGAGGACGAAGACCCCGTCTTCAGAACTTCCATCGATCAGCTCCGCCTTCCCGTCGTCCCCTTCTCTAAAGTGACCGGGATCCACCGCGGTGCAGACGAAGTTACTCTGACAGGCCTCTTTGTCGTACTTCAACTTGTATTTAGCCATTCCTACCTCCTCCTAGGTATGGTACCGCTTGTTAAATCGATAATCAATTTGCCTTAGGTCTCATTATAGTAGGACCCGGTTCGAGTTGTCAACTGGCCAAGTGAAGTCCACCTTGACTTGGACTTTTATAATTTTAAAATGATGGAGGTAGAGTTCAACTGGTGAAATTAATTTCTTCTTTGGCGAGGATTAACCCGAGTTGATAGACCACTCAACTAATCTAGGAGGTAACATGAAGGTAAAGATCGCCGATGACGTTCGCTGGGTTGGGGTCAACGACCGAAAGAACGATCTTTTCGAAAGTTACTGGCCAATTCCGAACGGAATTAGCTACAACTCCTATCTCATTTCCGACGACAAAACCGCTCTGATAGAAGGAGTGAAGGAAGGATTTACGGAGGAGTACCTGGAAAAGATCGGTCAGTCCACCCCTCCGGAAGAGGTCGATTACCTGGTCATCAATCACATGGAACCGGATCACACCGGGGCTTTCCCCGCACTCCGGAGGCTAAATCCCGACCTCAAGTTCGTGGGAACGGAAAAAACGAAGGGGCTGCTGGAAAGTTTCTACGGGATCACGGAAGGGGTGGAAACGGTGGAAGAAGGCGATACCCTGGAGCTGGGCTCACATACCCTGCAGTTCGTGGAGACACCCTTTATCCACTGGCCGGAAACCATGATGACCTATCTCCGGGAAGAAAAAATCTTGTTCTCGGGGGACGGGTTTGGGACCTACGGGGCTCTGGACGGAGCGATATTCGACGATCAGCTGGAGCTAGAAAGGTATATAGAAGAAGGAATACGCTACCTTTCCAATATCGTCGGGGCTTATAGCGCCACTCTGCAGGCGGCGCTGACCAAACTGGATTCTTTCGAACTGGAAGTAATCGCTCCCTCCCACGGACCGGTCTGGAGGGACGAGACGGAGACCATAATTGACCTCTACGAGGGGTTCAGCAGCGGTCGAGAAAACCCGGGTGTAACTCTAATTTACGGCTCCATGTACGGATTTACCGAGAAAGTAACCGAGCAGGTGGCCAGAGGAGTCAGGGAGATCGGACTGAAGGATCTGAAGATAATGGACGCCTCCAGGCACCACCCGAGCTTTCTGTTGTCCGCGGCCTGGCAGAGGAAAGGGCTAATAATCGGCAGCCCCACCTACGAATCCAGGGCCTTTCCTCCGGTAAGCATCTTCCTTACCGAGGCCAAGAAGAAAAAGTTAAAAGACAAAATGGCGGGTATCTACGGCTCTTTCGGCTGGGGTGGTGGTTCGGCCAGGGAAATCAAGGAAGCCGGAGAGGAGCTTAACTGGAATATCGTCTCCTCCCCGGTGGAATTCAACGGCCAGGCCTCGGAGGATCAGCTGGAGGAAGGCTTCGAACTTGGGAAAAAGGTCGCGGGATCGATCAACCAGTAAGGCTATCCGGAATAAAGGCGGGTCCGAAATAAGGATCGTGGTGAGTCAACAGGACGGAAAAGAAGAACCGGAGGAGGGCTCCCTCCCCCGGTTCCAGCTTTATTCCGATAGATCGTTTATCTTGGCTGCCAGGATAAAATCGTTTTCGTGTAAGCCGTCTATAGCGTGAGTGTAAAGCTTCAGCGTCACTTCGTTGTAAGAAATTTCAATGTCGGGATGATGGCCCTCCTCTTCAGCCAGCTCCGCCACGTCGTTGACGAACTCCATCGACCGGGCGAAATCCCGGAATTCAAACTCCTTCTGGATCCTGGGTGGTGAACCCTCGAGGAGTGTCCACCCCTCGACCTCCGTCAGCAATTCCTCGACTTCTTCGCTTTCCAGAGGTGGAACTCCTCCCTCACAGGGTACACACTGCTTCTCGGTCAAGTCTGACATGATAACCTCCTGAGGTCGAACTCCGAAAGGCTAAACCTGCCAAAAAAAACGAGCCAACCAAATTTTAAGAAAGCAACCGCGAAATTCCTCCAGAGCTCTCTCACCGGGCGGCCACCTGACCGTCCGTCCTCGGTTCCGTTGCCCCGATCAACGTATCCCCATCCCTCCAGATAAACTGACCGCGACCAAAACTACCGCTCCCCGCGGCAAGGCTGACCTGGTGACCTTTTCGTTCGAGCCTCCCGATCAAATGTTCGGGAAAGCTACTTTCCACCTGGACCTCCCTCCCCTGATCCCAGCGCCAGCGGGGGGCGTCCAGGGCGGCCTGAGGATTGCGACCCCGGTCAATAACCTCGGTCAGCACCTGCACGTGGCCCTGGGGTTGCATATATCCGCCCATAACCCCAAACGGGCCCACGGGGGACCCGTCCTCCGTCAAGAAGCCGGGGATGATGGTATGATACGTGCGCTTTCCTCCCTCCAGCCTATTCCGATCTCCCTCGTCCAGGGAGAATATACTTCCCCTATTCTGGAGAGCGATTCCCGTACCGGGAACCACAAGACCCGAACCAAACCCCATGTAATTACTCTGAATGTAGGACACCATGTTGCCGGAGCCGTCCGCCGTCGCCAGATAGACGGTTCCCTCCTCCCCCAGTCGCCGAGCCCCGTAATTCCCTGCCCGGGGACCGATCTCGCTCCTCATCTTCTCCGCCCGGCGGGGTGCAAGGAACCGGGAGGGGTCTACCTGGAGGTAATCGGGATCCGTAATGTACTTCTTCCCGTAGGAGAAAGCCAGCTTGATCGCCTCGATCTGGCGATGGTAGAACTCGTCCCACCTCGCTTCGCCCAGGTCAAAGTTCTCGAGAAGATTCAGGGCAATCAGGGCGACCAGACCCTGGCCGTTCGGAGGGAGCTCCCAGACTTGATAATCACCGTAGTCCACCTGCAAAGGTTCGACCCAGCTCGGAGAATAGGAGGCGAGATCGCTCTTCCTTATGTAACCACCCGTAGAGAAAGAAAAGCTCTCTATCTTTTCGGCAAGTTCCCCCTCGTAGAAAGATCGACTCCCGGTCCGAGCAATTTCTTTCAAGGTCGCCCCATGATCGGCCGAGGACCAAACCTCTCCCACTTCCGGGGGCCGTCCTTCCGGAGCAAAAGTACTCCCCCATTCCCGGAATTTTTCGCCCTCGAGTTGAGAATATCTCCGGTATGCCCTCTTCCAGTTCTCCCCCAGGGTGGGCTGAATGGGATAACCCCGCTCCGCGTACTCGACGGCGGGCTCCAGAGTTCTTTCCAGGGACAGGTTCCCGAATCGGCGAGAAAGCTCGCTCCAGCCGGAAGGAGCCCCGGGAACGGTCACCGGCTCCCACCCAAACCTGGGCATCTCCTCAAGACCCTTTGCCCTCAGTCCCTCTCTGGATATACCTTTCGGGGCGGGGCCGCTCGCATTTAAACCGTATAGCTCCCCGTTCATCCAGACCTGGGCGAAAGCATCTCCGCCTATACCGTTGGAAGTCGGTTCCAGCACGGTCAAGCTCGCGGCGGTAGCCACGGCCGCATCGACGGCGTTGCCTCCTTCCCGCAAGATCCTGAGACCGACCTGAGCAGCAAGTGGTTGAGAGGTAGTAACCATCCCTTCTGTGGAGAAAATCAAATTTCGCCGGGAATCGTAAGGATAGGAAAGGGGGTCAAACTCCATGGCTCGGGCTCCTCGTTTCGACAGCTGGCGAGCTAACCGATTCACTTATACTATACGCCCGGATTACCTATTAAAAATCGAACAACGGGCAATCAGGGCCGGGGGTACAGGGCTGACGCTTACTTTACCTCATTTTCCGGAGCCTGGATAAACTCCGGCGGGACGTAATCCGTTACGTACACCTTTTTGCTGGCCTTCTGAAAAACTACTCCCGAATCGGTGGCCCCGGCGGCGTCCACCTTCAATACAGCCGGTTCCGGAGTATGCCGCCTCCCCACCTGAATAGCCTCCTCCTCAGTGGCCGAAAGGTGAACCTTCCTTCGCCCCTGGCTTTTGAGTCCTTCGTCCCCGATTCGCTCCGCTGCTTTCTCCGAAGTACCGTGGTAGAGAACATCTACTTCCACCTCGGGCAGGTCGGGCTTCACGTCGACCGTGTGTCCGTAAAGGGCCCGGACCTCCCCGTTAGAAATCTCGTAGCGCCCTTTGGGATCCTCTTCGACCACCGCTCGGAGTTCCGATTCGGTAAGGTTCTTCCATCGTTCCTGAAGCTTATCCAACAAAGCTCCAAGCTCGACAAATCCTTCCTTATCCATGGTCAGGCCGGAGGGATCGTGGCGGAGCAAATAAGCCATCTGCTTGCTTACTTCTCTCCTGTTCATGCTCATCGGTTCGTATTCACCCTCTTGCACACCCCCGTAATATGACTGGAACCTATTATAACCAGTCCAGGAGTGGAATTCTAGATTGGATTCAACCAGAACTCTCCGGGAGAGATCGTAAAACCGGGGCCAGCTTGGCCCCCAGACTTTTCAAAAAACGTTCGTCCTCTGAGTCAAAGGGGCAAAGACTGTGAGAATCGATGTCTATTTCACCCAATAATACACCTTCCTCAAGCACGGGGACCACGAGCTCCGCGTCGACGTCCGGGCTACAGGAAAGGTAGTTTTCTTCCTCGGTAACGTCCCCCACGGTAAAAGTCTCTCCGGATTCGGCCGCCTGTCCACAGATTCCCTCCCCGTAATCTATTTCTACGTGTTCCGTCGGTTCCCCCACGTACGGTCCCAGGATCAATTTCCCCTGTTCCCGATCGGGAATGTAAAAGCCGACCCAGTCGTAATACTCGACTTCCTCGGAGAGGAGTCCGGCCACTTCTCGGAGGACCCCGGAATCGGGGTCAGCCTTCCCCACGATCTTCTCCACCCGCCTCTCCAGATCCGCAAACATCTCACTTTTGTTCACCGGTGTTTACCCCACAGTTAATCCATGCGGTCGTCGCAGCCGTGAAGGAGATGACCTGGCTCGGCTCGAACCACGCCAGAGCCGGAGGAGCCGAGACCTCAGCTTTTCCGGGCAAGACGTTCCTTGAAGCTTTCTATCAACTCCACCGGAGAAGGATCGACCTCGTTCAACAGGGCAAGATAGACGGAAAAATAATCCCCCAGATAAATCTGCCCGAAGACCTTGGTAAATTTATTTCCCTCCGGGGCCCGGACCAGGGAATAGTCGATACCCTCCTCCTCGAATAAATCTTCCATTATCCCCATTCGGAGTTCGTTCCTCTCCAGCTCCATCCCGTTTCTGAGGGTGATTACCTTCCCGTTCTCCATCAGGTGACTTCCCAGTTCGTAACCCACCGTCTCGTTGTGGTTCAACTCTGGAAAAACGTTCCAAAAAGCTGGTTGTTTGGCATTTTCGTTCACCTGAGTCTTCCATCGGTAGGCTACAACCCGGGTATTCCCTTTGGTGCCGTAGATAACCGGAATCTTTCCCTCGAACTCTCGCGCGAGACGCTTCGCCCGGTTGTTTTCGGTCTCCACCGAACTATTCCACCTTTCCCCGAGCTCCTCGACCGCCTCCAGTAACTCTCTGGAGTCGAAGGTTCCGGCCAACCCCGCCCGGGCAAAGAGCTCCAGCAAAGGCAAAAGCATGTAACCCGTGGAAGCTCGCGGTTGATGTCCGGTAGGAATCTTTACCAGGGGGACCGATTCCCGCCTGCAATAGGCCTCCATCTCCCCGCCTGTCGACAGGCAAAGTGGACTCATCCCCCGCCTTACCCCGTCGCGCAAAGCGGAAAGTGTCTCTTCGGTGTTCCCGGAGTAGCTAATTGCGATCAACAGGTCATCTGAACGTGCCCTCTTGGGCAAATGGTAGCCCCGGTTGGACTCTACCGGAAGGTCCACCAATCGGGATAATAGATCTCCAATTATTCCCGAGCCCCCCATTCCGGTGACTACCGCCCGTTCGAATCCCCCTAGAGAAAAAGGGAATTCTACCTCCTCACCTAGGGCGACCGCCTCCCGACACTGTTCGGGAAACGTATCCAGATCCTCCACCATTCCTTGCGGGTCGAGCTCAGCGATTCTTTCTTTATCGTCAAGTATCATCTTCCCCTCCTTGGTCAAATCTTTTCGCCAGTTTTTTTACCTCCTGGGCCCTCTCCTTCTCCATAACCAAGAGAGCTTCCTCAGTATTCACCACTACCAAATCGGAGATACCCAGAGAGACTACGGGTTTGCTTTCCTGGTTAAAAATAATATTGTCTCGCGACTCTTCACAAATTACTTTACCCTGGCAACTGTTACCGTCCCCGTCGCCTTCCAGCAACTCTTCGAAACTGGGCCAGTCGCCAAGATCGGACCACTCTACGGAGGCCGGGATGACGGCCCTATCCCGTGCCTTCTCCATCAAGCCGTAATCTATCGAGGTCCCCGAGAATTTACGGTATTCCCTCTCCAGCAGATCCGCCTCTTCGGCGGTACCCAGCCCCTGTTTTATCCTTTGCAGGCCCCGGTAGGTCGAAGACATATGTTCCTTCAGTCCCCTCAGAAGTCGATCCGTTCGCCAGATAAAGGTACCACTATTCCAGTAATAGTTCCCCGCCTCCAGAAATTCGTGCGCGGTCTCCGGATCGGGCTTTTCGGTAAAACTAATGACTTCCCGGGCCTCGCCCTCGCCGGTGAGGGGATCACCCGCCTCGATATAACCGTATCCTGTGGCCGGTCTGGTCGGGTCGATCCCCAGGGTAACCAACTGATCGCGGGCAAAAGCTACCTCCCCGGCCGACTGAAGCAGTCTCCTGAACTCCGCTCCTTTCCCTACCAGATGATCGGCCGGCAGAACCGCCATGACGGAGTCCGAGGGGTCCAGACCGAGTACCCGCTCGGAGTATACAGCGGAGAGGCCGATGCAGGGAGCGGTATTTTTTCCCATCGGCTCCTCGATTATGTTCCTCTCCGGAAGCTCGGGCAGATGCTCTTTCACCAGCTGACCTTTGTCCCGGTTGGTCACCACCAGAACGTGCTCGGGAGAAATCAATGGAGCAATCCGATCGTAGGTCCTGGCCAGCAAAGACTCCCCGTCGATTTCGATAAATTGTTTGGGCCGGGAGTCAGTACTCAACGGCCAGAGTCTGCGTCCCCGACCTCCGGCCATGATTACGCCGTAAAGAGTTAATCTGCTCAAAGTTATCCTCCCTGTAAACTGAATTCAAGCGACAAGCCACCGAGATACCCTAGAACTTGATCTCCAGGCCCGTCGAACCGAAGAAGCTGCTGTAGGTATCTCCATCTTCCCCTATCCCCCAGTTGAACCCCGAGGTGAAGGAAATCCCCCATCTCTTCCGGAACGGGTAAGAGAAATCCGTGTCCACGGTCAACCCCAGCTGGTCCAAACCGGGTACGTAATCCAGACTCAGGCTTAACCGGGGAGCCAGGTTCGGCGCCAATTTCCAGTTCACTGTATCTTCTAAAGTATAGGATAGTCCCTCATCCGTCTTGTATCCAACCCCAACCCGGACTTTATTGGTTACGTCCCTCCAGGGCTGCCATTTCGCCTCCAGGGAAAGATTTCCCTCGTAAGTCGCCTTCCGGCCGAAGTCGGGATGGGTGAGGAGATCTCTGGTCAACTGCAGGCTTGCCTTGGGGGTAACCTCCCCCAGCTTGTAACTGAGATTTCCCCTGAATTTATCCTTGTACTGGACGAGTTTACTTCTGTTGGGGAGTCTTACACTCCTACTCAGGGTCACCCTGGTGGATAGTTTACCCAGCGATCCGTTGGTTGTCGCTTCTCCCGTCAGCTTGTTCGAGGAGTTGGACGACTTCCAATTGATCGAGAAGTAAGGGGAGAGAGCTAGGCCTCCCAGGTTAAATTGGTCAAATTCCGTCTTCAGACTGGTCTGACTATTGAACCGACCATCGACCGGAACCAGTAAGTCGTTCACTTTTCCCTCCCCGCTGAGCTGTAGCTTGGCGCCGTAGGCGTCTCCCAGTGGAAGCCCCCCCGAGAGATTGAAATTCCAGCTTAACTTTTCCTCGGTTTCTCTCTCCAGAGAGCCAAGCGATAAAGGGTAAAAGTAATTCAACTTCAATCCTGCCCACTCCCCGGGCGAAAGAGCCAGCTTCAAGGAGAAAAGTGCGGAGTCTTTGGTCTCCCCGGCCCCTCCCATTTCCCGGGTGGCTGACAGGTCGGTGGAGATTTCCAAGAGGTCCCCCCACAGGTCTTTTGCCAGCCCAAGACCCAGCCCCAGTACGTCCCCTTCACTCTCTACCATGGACCACTTCAAAGAGGCACTGGAATCTACGAAGGTTCGCCACTCGGCGGATAGCTGGTGGGAAAATAACCAGCTTCTGGAGTCGGTGGTCAGGTCGGAAACCATGTAGCTACTGTCAATTGCCGCCGAAACATCTTCTCCAATATTCCCCTGTAGACTCAGACTGGTCGCTATTCTGTCTCCCTCACCGCCCTGGCTACCGTCCG
>CAYZUF010000041.1:0-9557 GCA_964481645.1 uncultured Thermotogae bacterium | reverse complement strand
ATTCGCCTCTTCCCAGGACCTGGCCGAGATAAGATTGCTGGAAGATACGCGGGGGCAGGATAGAATCCTTCAAGCGAGGAAAGGGTAATTACGATGGCAAAAATCGTACAAATTGCCGAGCTGTCGGTATATGGAGAAGAGGACGAGATACTGCTGGAAAACCTGAGCTTTACCGTGGACGAGGGGGAGGTAGCTCAACTTACCGGGTTAACGGAGAGACAGTACGATACTTTATTTCAGGTTCTCACGGGGGAGCTGACTCCAAACTCGGGCCAGGTGGTCCTCGGGGACAGAAACGTGGTCAGGTTGGGACGAAAAAAGAAAAAAAACATGCTTCGGGACGAAGTGAGTTTTCTTCCCCGTAACTTTATCCTCCCCAAAGAGAAAACGGTACTTCAATCGCTCCGATTCAAGCTGAAGGTAACCGGCGAGCCCCCCGATACCGAAGAACGAGTAAACGAAGTTCTGGGCGTCACCAAATTGAGGGGCGAGGGGGATACCTCTCCCTTCGACGGGGATGAGGTCAAAAGGGTGAAAACTGCTCTGGCCATCTCGGTGGCCGCAAAGCCGGACCTTCTAGTTTGTCACGATCCCTTCCTCTCCTTAGACTCAAAGGAATCGGAGACCATTTTGGATATATTGAGGGAGATAAACGAGCAAATGGGGGCATCCGTTCTACTGCTGGCGGACGAGGTCAAAGCGGACCGGGAGAAGGTCCAAATAATTGAAAGCAACTTGGATCAAAGAGTCGTCGGGTAGAAAATGAAGAGCTTCTACTTTATCCGAGAGTTCGGGAGCTTGATGGACGGCAAAAAGGCGGCCAGGACCGCCGGCGTGGTTCTATCCATATTTGCCTTCATAGTTCTTATCTACTTCCTCCTGCTCCCCAAAGACCAGCCCTTGAACGTCTCAACCGGGCTGGAAGAATTTCCGCAAAATCATAACACCCTGGCTCAAATTCAGACCGGGCTTTCGTCCTCTGAGATCAACGATCTATACCTCTCTCTTCGAAGGCTACAGTCCGTGGACAATCTCATCCTGGTCTTATCGGAAGAGGTCAATCAGGGCCATTTGAAAGTACCCTCGGAGCTTTCCCAGGAGGCGGACTTCTTCCTGATCAAAACTTCCGACCAGGACCAGCTGCTGCAGGAGCTAAAGAATCAACCCAGGATTAGAATGGTTACCACCCTTTCGGGACAGATACGCCGACAGGGTTCGGAACCACACTCCTTATGGATGAAGATACTGATTCTCGTCATCGGAGTCCTCCTCGCGGGACTCTCTTTCTACCTGCTGAGATCCCTCATCGACAGAATTCTCGACAGCTGGGAGGGGGAATTACAGATTGTAAAATATTCGGGCCTCCCCCGGTTCTCGGTCAAGTTTCCCCTCGCTTTGGGCGGCACGGGCCTGGGATTACTCGGTTCGATCCTCAGCGTACTGCTTCTACTTGCCCTCTCCACCTGGGCGGACGGGATACGGATCCTGCAACAGTTACCGCGCTTGCTGGACAACACTTCTCTGCTGGTTATCACGATCTGGTCCCTGCTGCTCGGGGTCGTGCTTGGGTTTCTTGCCTCTCTCTCCAGCTTACGGGCCGTCGATCACTTCTGGACCAGCTCACGCGACAATTAAACTCCATAGGTGATAACTCTTGGATAGAACGACCGGATTAGAACTCGTCCAAAGCAATGTCTCGGAAGAAAACCTGATAAAGCACATGAAGGCCGTGGAGGCGGGGATGAGGGAACTCGCTCGTTACTTCGAAGAAGACGAGGACGAATGGGGTATAGCCGGCCTCCTGCATGACCTTGACTACGAAGAAACCGAGGACGATCCGGAGAGGCACGGGCTGGTGACTGTCGAAAAGCTTAAAGGCCGAGACCTATCCCAGGACCAGCTAGACGCGATAAAGGCCCACGCGGGACAGAAGCCGGCAGGGACCAAGATGGAAAAATCAATCTACGCCACCGATCCTTTGACCGGACTGATCGTCGCCGGTGCCCTGGTCCATCCAGAAGGTCTGGAGGCTATGGACGCAGAATTCATCAGAAATAGATACGAAGAAAACAGCTTCGCCAGATCGGTGGACCGGGAAGCCATTGCCAGCTGTGAGGAGCTGGGCTTTGACCTGGAGGAATTTTTTACCCTGGTTTTAGCCGGGATGCAGAATATCCGGGACGAGCTCGAACTATAGAACTTCGGACCCACCGGACTAACCGAACGGAGAAAACCAGGAAGGGTAGTCACGGAACTCTGAAGAAATATCCTTCGGGGAAGGCCAAAGCCGGAAAGCTTTCGGTTATCCCTCCCCGCGGGTGGGCTTATTAAGAGGGTTTTACTCTACGAAAGTCAGGCGAGCCATCTCAGCTCCGTCCCCCTTCCTCGGGGGAAGTCGCAGAACTCTAGTATATCCTCCCTCTCTCTCTTCGTATTCTCCACCGATCTCCTCGAACAAAACGCTGACGGCCTCTTTGTCGTTCAGGAAGCTAAAGGCATGTCTCCTGGCGGACTGGTCGCCCTTTTTGGCCAGGGTAACCATTTTATCGGCATACCGACTTGCTTCCTTGGCCCTGGTGACCGTGGTATCCACCTTCCCCGACCTGATGAGGTCTTTGACCAGGTTGGCGACGATTCTTTTTTGGTGGCTAGATTGGGCAAGATTCCATCCTTTGGTCTTATGATCCATCGTCCCCTCCTCCTTCTTCGTCGGCCAGTGAATAACCGAGTTCATCCAGTTTGTCCTCCACCTTTTGCAGTGTCTTACTCCCGAAACCGTGTATATCGAGGAGTTTACTGGGGGTCTGTTCCAGGAGATCCTCCAAATCTTCTACACCCTTTTCCTGGAGCAAGTTACAGGCCCGCTGATTGAAACCGAGATCTTCCAGCCTCTCCTCAAATTCTTCCGGTACTTCTTCCTCTACCTCCTGCAACGTACCCAATTCGCCGAACGGATGTTCGGGTAAATTGGAGAAGAGCTCGTAACGGCGAGCCAGAATACGGGAAGCCCTCCCCACCGCTTCTTCCGGTCTAATCCCCCCGTCGGTTTCCAGTTCAAGCTCCAGCCGGTCGCAGTCTTCTCTGCCCCCAGCTCGAACCTTTTCTACCTCGAAATCGACCTTTTTTACAGGGGAAAAATCCGAATCTATCGGAATTACGGAGAGAGGCGAATCCTCTACCTTGTTTTCGTCGGCAGAACGGTAGCCCATACCGGCCTCCACGTCCATCTCCATGTTGAGCTCCGCCCCATCGGATAGATGAGCCAGGACGTGTTCCGGATTGATGACCTCAATACCGGATTCGACCTGTAGATCGCCCGTTTGCACTTCCCCGGCCCCAGAGGCTTCCAGATACATCTTCCGTCCCTCCGCTCTGTCCAGCCTCAAAGAAATACCTTTCACATTCATTATGATCTCAATAATGTCCTCTCTTACACCCTCGATGGTATCGTACTCGTGGTACTTGCCGTCGAACCTGACTCTTGTCACGGCAGCCCCGGGTATCATCGACATCAAGACACGGCGCAACGGATTCCCCAGAGTGGTCCCCATGCCCCTTTCCAGAGGCCCTACTACCAGGCGGCCATAGTTACGATCGAGTTCCTCGAAATGCACATCTTCTGGCTCAATATATTCTAACATTTGCCCTCCGCTATTTTTAAATCGTTTAACGAGAATAAAACTCTACAATTCGATTAACCTGAAGTGACTCCTCGACCTCATCAATAGCGGGTTCGGCCAAAACGGAGGCTTTCATATTATCCGGCTCTACGTCGATCCAGGTCGGCACGCGGGGACCCTCTTCATTGACCAAGCTGCGCAATCCCTCTTTGCTACTGGAGTTCTCTTTGTAAGCCACGATATCCTCTTCCTCCGTCAGGTAGGATGGTATGTCCACTGAACGACCATTTACCTCTATGTGGCCGTGATTAATTAACTGACGCGCCTGGTCACGAGATTGAGCCAGCCCGCTCCTGTAAAGAACGTTGTCCAGCCGCCTCTCCAGCGTCTTCAGGAGAGCCTGCCCGGTTACCTCCTTGCTCTCGTCGGACCTTTCGAAGTAATCCCTGAATTGCTCCTCTCGGACCCCGTAAATACGTCGAGCCTTCTGTTTTTCCCGGAGCCTGATCCTGTATTGAGACCACCTCGACCTACTCTCTCCGGCTTCACCGGGCGGATAGGACTTCCTGGTCAACGGACATTTATCGGTATAACACTTTTCCCCTTTTAAAAATAACTTGGTCCCTTCACGCCTACACTTCTTACACTTGGCTCCTGTATCTCTCCCCATATGTATATCCTCCTCTCAACTATGTGCTCGCGGGGTGATATTGGCAACTTTGGTAACCTCTATGCCCGCTCCCTCGATGGTCTGGATAACTGAATTTCTCCCCGAACCCGTGCCCTTCACGGTGACAATCACCGAGTTAACCCCGTAATCACGCAGTTCCTCGACCAAGTTCTCCGCGGCCACCTGGGCGGCGTAAGGAGTACCTTTCCTCGAGCCTTTAAATCCGACGGCTCCCGGCGTAACCCAGGAAATCACGTCTCCGTCCGTATCAGTCAACGTCAATATCGTATTGTTAAACGAGGCATTGACGTGTACACGGGCTTTATCTAGCTTGATCTGTTTTCGTGCCAATTAAATCTCTCCCTGTTAGAGTAAAACGTCACTTGCCCGCCTTTGCTTCTCGGGGCCCCTTCCAGGTCCTCGCATTGGACTGGGTCTTCTGTCCCCGGACCGGCAAGCCTACCTTGTGCCTCTCTCCACGATAGCAACCTATATCCTTCAGCCTCTGAATATCGGCCTCCACCTTTCGTTCCAGATCACCTTCGACCCGGTATTCGTCTATTGCATTCCTCAACTTCGCAATATCCGCTTCGGTCAGATCGTAGACAAACTCGTCCGGGTCTACTCCCGAAGTCTCGGCAACCTTTTTTGCCCTGTGATCCCCGATACCTTTTATGTAGGTAAGGGAGATCTTAACCTTTTTATCTTCCGGAATATCTACACCTGCTAACCTAGGCATCCTTAATCACCTATCCATTAACCTTGACGCTGTCTATGTTTCGGATTCTTACAGATAACTTCGACACGACCGTGCCGTCTGATAATTTTACAATCGTCGCACATCTTTCTGACCGAACTGCGAACTTTCATGGCCAATCCCCTCCTCTATCAGGACTCCCGATAGACTATACGACCCTTGCTCAGGTCGTGTGGTGAAAATTCCACCAACACCCTGTCTCCGGGTACTATTCGAATAAAGTGCTTTCTAATCTTGCCCGATATATGGCATATTGCCTCATGTCCGTTATCCAGCTCCACTTTAAACATCGAATCGGGTAAGGCCTCGACTATCTCTCCTCGCTTTCTGATGATGTCGTCGTCTTCTTTTTCAGCCATAACTCGTTATAGACCACCTCTCACAAATACCTCAGGTCCTTCCCCTGTAGCGGCGACCATACCTTCGAAGTGCGCGGAGGGACCTCCATCCGCGGTAACCGTCGTCCACCCGTCATCCAGAACCTTTACTTCTTTATCATCCTGCTTGACCATGGGTTCTATGCAGAAAACCATACCCTCCTTGATCCTCTTCCCCGTGTTCGGGTCGCCGTAATTCGGTATCTGAGGATCCTCGTGCATGTCCCGTCCAATCCCGTGGCCGACGAATTCCTTTACCACGAAGTAACCATTTCCGTCCACGAAAGACTCGATCGCGCTGGAAATATCACCTATCCTATTCCCCGGCGAGACCTCGTTGATCCCCTGCGTAAGAGCCTGGTCGGTGACGGAGACCAGATCCATGGCCTCCTTTGGGACTTCACCAATGGGGAGGGTTGTCGCAAAATCAGCAAATAGTCCCTCTCGCTCGATACCTATGTCCAGAGAAAGGATATCTCCCGATACGAGCTCTCTATCCCCGGGGATTCCGTGAACTATCTCACTGTTTAAAGAGGTGCACAAGGAACTGGGAAAACCACGGTAATCTTTAAATGCGGGCCTTCCATCCGCTTCCCGGATTAGGTCTTCGGCGTAACTATCCAGCTCCCCGGTGGTCGTACCCGGTTCGGCGCGAGTCACGACACGATCCAGGATCCTCTCCAAAATCTTAGCGTTCTCTCTCATAATTTCAAGTTCCGAACTGGACTTTACCTTGCTCATGAATCCTGACTTTTTTCAATGACCTTTTCAATATCCTCGTTGACCGCATCTGGTTCCTGCTTCCCTTCCACTTCTTCCAGCAATCTTTGTTCACTGTAGAAGTCAATTAACGGAGCCGTCTCCTGGAGAAAAGTTTCGAACCTATCCCGAATCACTTTTGGCTTGTCGTCATCCCTCTGATAGAGCTCCCCGCCACACCGGTCGCAGACCCCTTCACGATTCGGTGGCTGGAAAAGGGTGTTGTATATCTTGCCGCAATCAGAACAGACTCTCCTCGAGGACAATCTCCTGACGGCCTCGTCCTCGTCTATCTTGATATAAACCACGAGGTCCAGGTCCAGGAGGGAGTCAAGCGACCGAGCCTGTTCGAGGGTCCTGGGAAAACCGTCAAAGAGGTATCCCTTTTCCTTATTCAACCTCTTTTCAACCATGTCCACGATCAACCGATCGGGAACCAGTTCTCCTTTATCCATGTAATCCTTGGCTTTTTTACCGAGTTCCGTTCCCCGAGAGACCTCCTCGCGAAGAATATCCCCGGTGGCCAGGTGATTCATATTCCTGTTTTCCAGCAATTTCTCGGCCTGCGTGCCTTTACCCGCACCGGGGCCTCCCAGAAGAACGAGATTGAGCTTTCCTTCTTCCATCTTAACTTCTCCTCCCCAAGAGTGCGGATCCGCCGGCTTCGGTCAAGCTTTCGTAATGCCGCATGACCATGTGCGATTCTATCTGCATCAGTACGTCCAGCCCTACACCGACCACGATCAGGATCGAGGTACCTCCAAGCCAGAAAGACCTCAACCCGCTAATAGCCGTGAAAACGTAGGGTAACACCGCAATTGCTCCCAGGAAGAGTGCCCCGACCAGCAATAACCGGTTAAGGATGGACTGGATATATTCGACCGTGGACTGGCCCGGTCGGACCCCGGGAATGAACCCTCCGGATTCTTTCAGGTTCTTGGCCACGTCGTTTGGGTCGAAGATTATCGAGCTGTAAAAATATGTGAAGAAAACGATCAACAATACGTATGCCACTAAATAGGGAATACTTCCCCGCTGAACCCACTGGGTCATCCAGGACAAACCGGGCGCCCACTGGGCAACGGTCATGGGTAGAGAGAGCAGGACGGAAGCAAAGATGATGGGAATAACTCCACCCTGGTTGACCTTTATGGGCAGGTGGCTGGTATGCCCCCCGTATACTTTCCTGCCCGCGGTCCTCTTTGCGTATTGAATTCTGACCTTTCTCCTGCCCTGCTGAACTATCACCACTCCCGCTATAACCACAATGAAAACGGCAATAAGGATAACACCCCAGATAGGACTGACGGTTCCCGTATTTACCTCTATCCAGGTACTGTACAGCTGGCTCGGGAAACGAGCCATTATCCCGGCCATAATTATGACGGAAATGCCGTTACCTATGCCGTTCTCCGTGATCCTCTCTCCAAGCCACATGAGGAAAACGGTTCCCGTGGTCATGGACAAGACGGCAGTGACGAAAAACAAGATAACCGAACCTTCTACCATGCCCTGTCTAACAAGAAAATAACTCCACCCATAGGACTGGATAAATGCGATGGCCAGGGTCCCGTACCTGGTATATTTGGTTATAACCTTCTTCCCTTCCCTTCCCTGCTGCTGCAGTTCCTTCAGCCGAGGAATAACTGCGGTAAGCAGGCTCATGATAATAGAAGCATTAATATAGGGCGTTATCCCCAGTCCAAAGAGCGTTCCCCGACCGAGGGCTCCCCCCGTAAACATATTGAGGTACTGAAGAACGTTTCCTCCACCCTGCTCGAAGAGGCTGGCCAGGGCTTCCGTGCTTATGCCCGGTATGGGAATGTGAGTTCCAGCCCGAAATATCGCGATTGCCCCCAAAGTAAATAAAATTCTTTTCCTCAGCTCCGGGATTTTTACTATACTTGCCAGTTGGTTAAGCACAAGAAATCACTCTTTATCACCCACTTCTAGGACCTCCCAGTCCCCGCCGGCCTCCTCAATTTTCTTTTTGGCTCCCGAGCTGAACGCGTGAGCCTTGACGGTCAGTTTCTTCTCCAACTCCCCATCCCCCAGGATCTTGAGACCGTCTTTTATTGCCCCTACCAGCCCCTCGTCCTTGAGGCGAGCGGGATCCACTGACTCCCCGTCGTCGTATCGATTGAGCTGATGGACGTTTACCCACTCAATCTCCTTTTCGTTTGGGTTGGAGAACCCCACCTTGGGAAACCTTCGCCAGATCGGGGTCTGGCCACCTTCAAAGCCTACCTTCGTCTTTCCGCCACTCCTGGCATTTTGTCCTTTGGTACCTCGACCCGATTCGTGTCCTCCCTTGCCGGAGCCGTAGCCTCTTCCCCGGCGGGCTTTTTCCTGCTTGCTGCCTTCCGAAGGTTTAAGATCCTCTAACCGTTTCATCCCTGAAAAGCCTCCTCGACTTCCTCCACTTCCTTACCTCTCATTCTGGCAACACTCTCCGGTGTCTTTAGCCTGCTAAATCCTTCTATCACGGCCTTTGCCAGAGTCATAGGGTTGTTGGTACCCAGTGATTTGGTGAGCATATTTTCCAGCCCGGCCAGCCGACATATGGTCCCGACCACATCACCTGCAATTATTCCAGTGCCCCTGTAGGCCGGCTTTAAAACCACTTTCCCTGCTTTGAACTTCCCGACTACTTCGTGGGGAATGGTGCCTTCCATAATGGGTACCTCTATCAAATGTTTTTTCGCATCTCGAACGGCCTGACCGATAGCCTGGGGAATTTCCCCAGTGTTACCCGACCCGACGCCGACCATACCTTCATAATTTCCGGCAGCAACCAGAACGCGGAATCTCAGATTTCTACCACCTTTGGTAACTTTGCTAACGCGGCTAATATCAATGACGTTGTCGTCAAAATCGTCTCCTCGCCTGTTATTCCTTGCCATAACTAAAAGTCAAGTCCCTCCTCTCTCATCTGTTCGGCCAGTGCCTTCACCTGTCCGTGATAGGGGTACCCTCCCCTGTCGAAAACTATCGTTTCGTAACCCTCTTCCAGTAGTTCCGAAGCCATCAAAGAACCCACCTTTTTTGCGGTTTCGGTTGTTGCATTATCAATTTCTTCCTCAAGCTCCGGATTCAAAGACGAAGTGGCAGCAATAGTTTCGTTATGGAGATCATCTATTGCCTGGGCGTAAATATGTCTGTTTGACTTCTTTACGTAAACCCTGGGCTTGCGCGGCGTCCCTCTGACGTTGCTCCTTATCCGCTTATGCCTTATCTTTCTCTTCTTCTCTCTATCGACTTTTGGCACTGATGTATCCTCCTAAATTCTTATTCTTACAGCTATAATAAATATTCGGGTTATCCGATCTCCGCTTCTTCCCCGCCGGAAAGTTTACCTTCTTTCCTGATTATTT